>DATHKK010000698.1:0-6702 GCA_035489355.1 Candidatus Limnocylindria bacterium | reverse complement strand
TGCGTGGCCGGTTGAAGTTTGGCAACGCGAAGACGGGCGCACCGTTCCCGAGTGCTGTCGTCATTTTCCGTCCGCCGCAGTTTCAATTGAAAGCATTCACCGCAGAGATGGATGGCAATAACGGCAAAACGCTTTTTGCCGCCGCGCATTGAGCAGTGGCCTGCCAAGGAACTCGAACGCATGAACGAACCCATCTCCGAAGAAAGCCGCTTTCTCGCGCACGCGCGCGGTGGCAATAACGTGTTTCTCACGGGCATGGCTGGCACGGGCAAGAGCACGCTCTTGCGCCGATTCATTGGTGAGAGCTTGCGCAAAGTGGACGTGACCGCGCCCACGGGCGTCGCGGCGTTGAACGTCAGTGGCATGACGATTCATCGTTTCTGCGGAATGCTGCTCGGGCCGCAGAGCGGTCAGACAAGCGAGCAATACTTTGCGCAACTGGAGAACGATGGCCGTCCCTCCGTGCGCGCCGGATTCAATCGCGTGCGGCGCTGCGAAATTCTGGTCATTGACGAAATCTCCATGTTGCCGGGACGGCAGTTTGATTTCGTCGAATTCCTGTTTCGTCGTCTCCGTGGTGATGAGCGGACGTTCGGCGGTGTGCAGGTGATCGCCACGGGCGATTTTCTGCAATTGCCTCCGGTCCGGAAATCCGAGAACGAGCCTTACGATTGGGCGTTTCAATCGCGCGCTTGGGCGTCGGCTGAATTCAAAACGATCGTGCTCGAAACGGTTCGCCGTCAGGACGAAGCGGATTTCGTTCGCGCGCTGTCGCGGTTTCGCATTGGCCGCGTGCAAGGCGACGATGCACGAATGCTCCAATCACGAGTGAAGAACTTCCCGCCTGCGAATCTCACGCGGCTATTCACTCACAACTCGCAAGTTGATCGGTGGAATTCCTTTCAACTCGAAGAATTGCCTGGCGAAGCCACAACGCTCGAAGCAGTTCAAGACGGCCCGGACTTGCAACGCGAATTCCTCGCCAAGAATTTACTGACGCCCGCAACGCTGCGGTTGAAGCCGGGTGCGCTCGTCATGTTCACCGTGAACAAGAACGAGCGCGGTCAGCGCGAGCCGGTGTTCGTGAACGGTCAAACCGGGACAGTGGTTGAACTGAACGATGCGTCCATTCATGTCCGCGTTCCGAATCGCGACATCATTCCCGTCGAGCGATTCACCTGGCGCTACGCGCAGAACGATCCTGAGTCCGCATCGTTCACGCAATTCCCGCTGCGCCTTGCGTATGCGATGACGATTCACAAATCGCAAGGGCTGACACTGGATGCTGCTTATCTCGACATTCGCGCGGCGCGCGAACCAGGTCAGGCTTACGTCGCCGTTTCGCGCGTCCGCACACTCGCCGGTTTACACTTCAAAGATTGGTTCAAAGGCGTTCACGTCAGCGACGCGGCGATTCAATTCTACAAAGAGGCAGCGTGAGCGATGCCGCACCCATTTTCGATGCACTGCAAACGCCGCTGGATCGATTCACAGAATTGCTCGGCGCGGACGTGTTCTTTGTTCCATGTGAAACAGGAACGAAGAAACCGCTCGTTACCTACGTCGAGCGGCCGTTTGCGGCCACGCAAACGCCCGCGTATCGTGCCGTATTCTCGGCGACGGAAACGAACATCGCCGTTTATCTGGGCAAAGCCTCGGGCGGGTTGTGTGCCATTGATTTTGATCGCGATGAAGATCTCGCGATCTTCCTTGCGGCGAATCCGCGCTTCGACGCGACGACGCGCTCACGCGGCAGTCGCGGTGGAATGTTGTGGCTGCGCATCGCCGGTGAATTCCCGCGCAGTTGCAAGTCGCCGCAGTTTGAATGGCGGGCCGATGGCAATCTCTCGACGATCCACGGCCGCCATCCAAGCGGCGTTGAGTATCAACTGATCTGCGACGCCGCGCCGATCTTTCTCGCGTTTGATGAAATCGTTTGGCCCGACGATTGGGAATTGCCCTGGGTGGACGATCCTGAATGCAAGTTGCGCCAGCTCTACGGTGAGCCGTTCTACACGAACGACAAAGGCGCGATGGCCGGCATCAACGAAGCGTATTGGGCCGGGATGCACGCGATGGAAAACATCGTGATGTTCGAGCCGGATGAGAAAGCGTTTTATGCTTACGAAGGCGCGACCGGTCTGCATGAAGTCGAATCGGCTGACGCTGTCCGCACCAAAATTTCCGCGCGGATGCTCGAAGCGTCGCGACAGGCCAATGCTTTCGATCTGCAAAAGAAGCGCACTGCCAACACGCTGAACAATGTCATTACGCATCTGCGCGGCATCGTGGAGAAGCGCGGCGTCTTCAAAGCGAAGCGCACGTTCATTCACCTGGCGAACGGTGTGATCGCCTTCCACGGCACGGAAGCTCAGTTACGGCCGTTTTCGCCTGAGTTCTTTTCCCGCAATCGTTCGCCCATTGTTTTTGATGAAAACGCGAAGTGTGAGCGGTTCCTGAACGAACTGGTCCTGCCAGCGGTGCATCCCAATGACGTGGAACTTCTCCAGAAGTTCGCCGGCATGTTCCTACTCGGCGACAACCGCGCGCAACGCATTCTGATTCTGGACGGCGAAGCGGGCCGCGGCAAAACGCAGTTCGCCAATGTCATGCAAGGACTGGTTGGCATGGCGAACGTGACGCAGTTGCGCACGAAGCATCTGGCCGAACGCTTTGAACTGTTTCGTTACCTCAAGAAAACGCTGCTTGTCGGCGTGGACGTGGAACCTGATTTCCTCAGCACCAAAGGTGCAGCGGTCCTGAAGGGTTTGGTCGGCGGCGACTGGTTTGATGCCGAACAGAAAGGCGGCACGGGTTGCTTTCAATTGCAGGGCAGTTTCAATGTGTTGATTACGTCGAACGCGCGGCTGAAGGTCCGTCTGCAAGGCGACATTGGCGCGTGGAAGCGGCGGTTGAACATCGTGCGCTACGAAGCGCCGCAGCCGTCGCGGAAGATTCCTGACTTTGGTTCGTTCCTCATTCGCGAAGAAGGCAGTGGCATCCTCAATTGGGCGTTGCTCGGCGCTCAAAAGATTCTGAGCGAAATTCCTGAGGCCGGCGGTGACTTCGGCATGACACCTCGTCAGCGTGGCATGGTCGATTCGCTCCTGGCTGAGAGCGACAGCTTACGCCACTTCCTTAGCGAGCGCGTGGTCACCAACGAATACCAGGATCTGACGGTCAGCGAAATCGTTGAGGCTTACGCGGCCTATTGCCCTGACCGCCGCTGGCGGCCCATGCCGATCACGGAAATCCAACGTCAGCTCGAAGGGCTGATGCTGGAACTGTTCGGCGCGAGCAAGGCGCACGGCATCGAGCGTGAGGGCAAGCATCAACGTGGCTTCCGTGGCGTCACTCTTCGCGGTTCAGGCGCATTACCGCTATGAGCCTTCAACTTTCCAAACTTGAACGCGTGGTCGAATCCGCTGACGGCGGGAAGCAGGCCCGTTGTCCGGCGTGCGCTGAACTCGGCCACGACCGCAAAGGCGAGCACCTCCGCATTTACGCGGACGGCCGCTTCGGCTGCTGTGTGCATCCCAAGGACCGCGAGCATCGAAAGCGCATCTTTGCATTGGCCGGTGACAGGGAACCAAAAACCATCCGCGTGAAAGTCGCGAACGTGAAAACTCGCGCAACAGTTCAGACGGATGTTCTGGGACGCTTGGGACGCCTGTTTGAAAGTCAGAATGGGAATACCAGCACCAATGCTGATCATCTTGGGACGCTTGGGACACCTTTTTCTTACTTACGCGCACACGCGCGAGAGGATGATCATTACATTCCTAAGCTAAAGGAGTTTGAGACAAGCGTCCCAAGCGTCCCAAGTGATGAACCTGATTTCGATTGCGATGAACCCGTCCCAAGCGTCCCAGCTTCTTCAACGCCGTATCTGCTTGCCGATGGAACGCTGGTGATTCCGTTCGGCAGTCCAGAACGGTTTCATTGGTGGAAGGGCGGTCAGTCCATCGCTCAACCCGCGCAGAACTTTTGTCAGCACAACATGCAGGAAAGGAATTCGATGGCACTCCCTTTTGAACAACAGCCCAAAGAGAGCGTCAAGGCGTTTCAGGCGTTTTCGCTTTACCTGAACTTCGGCCCGGCGCGGTCCCTCGCGGCGGTAGCGAGGCAATTGGGCAAGAGTGAGGGTTTGATTGAGCGATGGAGCCGTCATCATCACTGGGGCGAGCGCATTGATGAGCACGGGAAACACATTGCTGTGCTGACGCGGCGGGCGGAAGTCCAGGTCGTGAACGAGTTCGCGCTGGAACGAGCCAAGCGGAACGCGGCGCAGGAGGAATCCGAATGGCAGACGCGGTGCGAGTTGCTGGCTTTGGCGCGAGAGAAGATTCAGGAGTGGCGCGCGACTCCAAAAAAACTCGGCACGCTGGAAGGAATTGCGCGGTTACTAGAATTGGCGTCGAAGCTTGGTCGGCTCTCGTGCGGGATGGCGACGGACAAGACTGAAAGGACGGTCGAAGAAACACACACGGTCAGTGTCGATTTCGAGATCGCGCTGAAGAAGATTTACGGCACGCCTTTGCCTGGTGAAGTCGTTGATGTGGAAGCACAGCCGGTCGCAGTGGAAACACCAATGAAGGAGGGCCAATGAAAGAACGTCATCGTTACGAGATCGTGGGGCGCACTGCCGGTTGTACCAAATGGAGAACTTCATCCGCGCACAACTGGTGCTCCAGGATCGCCAACTCGTGGCCAGCGCTGCGGCTCGCGCTTGCGACCGTGCCGATGGGCCGACGGCCATCGGCTACGGTGGCGCGCGTGGCGGTGGGAAGTCGCATTGGTTGCTGGCGCAAATGGGCGCGGATGATTGCCAGCGTGTGGCGGGGTTGAAGTGTTTGCTGCTGCGCAAGGTTGGCAAGGCGAACATGGAGAACTTTGAAGATTTGCGGCGGCGACTGTTCGGAAAATTGCCCCATGAATTCTCAGCGTATAGGGGCGTGCTCGCTTTCGCGAACGGCTCGCGCATCATCGCCGGGCATTTCCAGAATGAGAAGGACATCGACGCGTATCTCGGACTTGAATACGACGTGATTGGCATCGAAGAGGCCACGACACTTTCATCACGGAAACATCAGGACATCACGACTTGTTGCCGCACGTCCAAGCCGAACTGGCGCCCGCGCATTTACTCGACGACGAATCCCGGTGGCGTGGGCCATGCCTGGTATCGGCAGAAGTTCATCGTGCCATTTCAACGGGGCGCTGAGAACGAGACGCGCTTCATTCCCGCGCGCGTGACTGACAATCGTTTCACGAATGCGGAATATGTGAAGGTGTTGTCGAACCTCACGGGCTGGCAGAAGCGCGCGTGGTTCGATGGCGATTGGGACATTGCGGCGGGGCAATTCTTCACGACGTTCCGCCGCGAGGTTCACGTGATCGATTCGTTCGATGACACGCGAGCGCGCGAATGGTTCTGCGCGCTGGACTACGGCTTCACTCACTACGCCGTCGTTTATCTGGGCTGCACGGATGGCGATGGCAACACGTTCATCGTAGATGAACACGCGGAACGCCTCTGGCTGCCGCAACGCCACGTGGCCGGTATTCGCGCGATGCTGGCGCGGCACAATGTCCTTCTCCCGGAGTTGCGCCGCTTCGTGGCCGGCGCGGACGTGTTCAGCAAGCAGAGCGACGGAACGACGGTCGCAGCGCAGTATGCGAAGCTCGGCGTTCGTCTTTCCTGTGCGAATACAGATCGCGTGAATGGCTGGGCGGAGATTCTGCAACGCCTCGGCGATGTGGACGCGGGCATTCGCCCGACGCTGTTCATTCACCAGAGGTGCGCGCGGCTGCTCGATTGCATTCCCACGCTGCAACACGATCCGAACCGGCCTGAAGACGTGTTGAAAGTCGATGCCGACGACGAAGGAGTCGGCATCGACGATGCGGCGGATGCGTTGCGATATTTAATCGCTACAAAACCGCGGGAAGTGCGGCAACGGAAGCTGGCAGGGTTGTAACAGCCGAAGAAATGGTTGCCGGTTCACTGCTAAGTAAACGCGAGAAGTCTTTCACGAGGTATTTCTCGAACTGAGGCTTGCAATACTCCTTGTGGCAGCCGGCCTCGCGATCCCGACGTCGTCCGTTAAACCAAATAGCGCGTAGCCCGATGTTTTTTCCATTTTTGTTTTGCACCGCTTCTTCCAAAAAATCGGCAGAGGTCATGATCCATGTGAGGTCGAGTCGCTCCGAATAGAACACGAACCAATAGTTTTCGCGAAGCTCGTGGGTTATCGCCGCAAACAAGGCGGCATCCCCGTCCTTGACGGAGCGCGATCGGGCTTTGATTTGAACTGTAATGAACGAGCCGTCCGCGCGACGGATTACTGCATCAATGGCGTTATCATCGACAAGAGGAACATACACGTCGAGTCCCTCTTTGAGCATACGCCCGATGATCCAATACTCCATGCGTTTGCCGAAACCGGCTGAGTGTCTGAAGGGGGTCGCCATGTCTCTGAGTGTAGAAAAATGAGTGAAGATGGTCAATGAACCGGCGCAGCCCCTTGGGTGAGCGGAAGGGGCGAGCAATGGGATGGGTGGGCTTCGCGCGCCTGGCTGCGACAGCAGCCATTCGCTGCGGTCTGTGGAGCGAGAGCGGAATAGACCGGCGCTCCGGTTGGCGCGCGAATGTGATGGAGTCCAGAGGGCGTGCCCTTTGGCGTTGGGGCGTGGGGACCG
>DATHKK010000697.1:0-9945 GCA_035489355.1 Candidatus Limnocylindria bacterium | reverse complement strand
TCGACGTGATGGTTGAGCAACTTCGCGCAGAACATTGAAGTGCGCATCGATCCCGCGACATATCCGAACGGCCGCTTCGCCCGCCTGCATGCTCCCGAGGGCAATCCTGTTGAGTTGTGGGAACCGAAGTGATCGAGAGGTCGATTGAGCTTTGCGACGTATCGAGCCGTAAGTCGCGGCCGAGTTGCAGAGAGGCATCACTGGCTTGCCCAAAGGGACAACAGAAAATAATGTCCTGAACTCATCACGCCGTTCGTCGGAATGATGAAAACGAAAACAAAACGAATATGACAACAAACAATGCCAACACCGTTCGACTTCACCGCGTGCTGCGCGCCACGCCGGAGCGGGTTTATCGCGCGTTCCTGGATGCGGACGCCATGGCCAAGTGGCTGCCGCCGAACGGATTCACCGGCAAGGTTCATCAGATCGACGCCAAAGTCGGCGGCACCTACAAAATGTCCTTCACCAACTTCAGCACCGGATCCAGCCACGGCTTTGGAGGGAAATATCTGGAGCTCAAGCCCAACGAACTCCTCCGCTATACCGATGTGTTCGACAACCCGGGCCTGCCCGGCGAAATGATCACCACCGTCGCTTTGAAGAAGGTCTTCTGCGGCACCGAACTGAACGGCACGCAGGAAGGCATCCCCGCGATGATTCCCGCCGAGGCCTGCTACTTGGGCTGGCAGGAATCGCTGATTCTGCTCGCCAAACTGGTCGAGGCGGAAATTCCCGATCAGCCGTGAAATATTATTTGGAATGAAAATGTTCAGGCGGCGTTCAATCCGCGCATGCCTTTTATCCCGAAGGGATTAAATCACTCAGCCCAGAGTTGCGAGGCTCGATCTACCCTAGGTAACGGCCCCGCAAAAATTTTCCAACCTTGGAAGGGTTGAATCATGCGCGGGCGCGGATGAGGGTGATGCAGCCCCGTTGGGGTTGGAAACGATTTGGGGCGATTGACCCAGGGTAGCACCGCTGCGCGGTCCAACCCTGGGCTGAGTAATGGAACTCCGTTGGAGTTCTAGACGGAGCGCGACTGTGCTGAAAGCCAGTCGCAGCCGCTTCGCCAGCCGAGACGCGTGGGAATGAATTCGAGCGCGTGGAAACTGCGGACGTTGCCGCGGCTCACAGAGCCGCGTTCCGGACCGCGCCTCTGCGAGGCGCAGCAGCGTCATAGACGTAACTACTTTGATTGCTCACTGCCCGCGCCAGACAGAGGACGCGCTTCAATGTGTATGGGAGCCATGATGGCCGGACTGATCGCCACCGTTCCGCAGATAATTGGTAAACTCCGCTTCTTTACGAAGGACTTGTTCTTCTCGAACACCTCTGCATCCCACCAATGCTTCACCAATCTCGGACGATGTGGAAATTGTGGATCAAACGGTTCACACGGTGGACAAGTGGAAAGGAAACGAGCAATGCGCTTGTAGCTTTCGAAACTTTTCAAGTGAACCTCCTTCCAAGCTTTAGCTGCGTTTGCGTCGAATGAAGGCACTTTCAACCCAAGGTAGTCGAGCGAATGCAGAAATTGCCCATCGTTGATGCGAAACGGATCGAAACCCGCTGCGTTCGCGTTTAGGTAGTTCCAGCCAAAAAGCCAGTAAGGATATCTCTCGTTCACCGCGCCAAAAACGGCTATGGCGTACTCGGCAACAGACTCCAGAAGTTGCTGGCCATCTATCGCCTCCAAGTCAGCATACACCTCGTAGCCACGAGTTTTCGGATGAGTCAGAAGGCCACGAACTTTGTTGAACTCGCTCAATGTCTTTCGCAACTGCTCTGAGACTTTCACTTCCTTCCCGGCGATAAGCGTGGGCCACTCAGCAAACTTCTTCTCGAACCCTCGTCCTTTGTCGGGCTCAGCAGCAGAACTGCCGCGCCGCAGAATCGTGATGATCTCTTCTTCAGCTTTTCTATCCAAGTACCTGGCGGTATTTCTCGTTAAGAAGCGCCTCAACAAAGCTGATCGCGAAGTAGAGCGCAGAGGTCAGATGATGATAGCGCACCCACTCATTCTTCTGTTCTCCCGCGGTGATTACCTCGCGATACAGTGAAGAGAAGAGTTGCCACGTTGGATAAACAAGCCAAGGGTTCATGCAGTTATACCTTCGCGTAAATCCGCGCGTGCTTGCAAGGTTGTGCTGCTGTTCCCGTTCCTAAACGCGCAGGAAGATCTTTCGCTGGAAGAGAAACCGGCAAATCAGGAAAGAAAAGCCGAGCGCCAGGAGCGCGGTCACCAACGCGCCTAGTCCGTGATGGACTTTCTCCAGCGCGGAGTGGATTTCGCCGCCGACGAAGTATTCGGCGATGGCGTGAAGTTTCACCACGTGGACGATGAGGTAGATGGTGATCGCGTTCATGCCTATCCAGACAAAGGGGCGGCACCAGCCCCGGTGGTTCTTGATGTCGATCAGGTAGTAAAAGAACGCCAGCAACAGCGCGCTGATCCCCGCCGTGAAGAGAACGAAGGACGAGGTCCAGATCTTCTTGATGATCGGGAACTGCCAGTGCCACACGAGCCCGGCCACCACGCCCGCGACGCCCCAAAGCACCAGCAGTCGTACCTTCCTCGCCGGTTCGACGGCGGGATTCTTGATCAGCAAGCCGGCAAACACTCCCAACAAGGTCGAAGCCATCGCCGGCAGTGTGCTGAGCAGTCCCTCCGGATCGTGGTCGCCATCCCATTTGCGAAAGGGCAGATACATTTTGTCAATCCAGTTGGCGAAATTGTGTCCTTCGCCGAAGTCGCCCGCGCCAAAGCCCGGCACGGGAATGAACGTGAGCATGGCCCAGTAACCAATCAGCAACGACACGGTGAGCGCGATCATCTGGCGTGGCGTCAACCAGACAAACGCGAGGCCCGCAGCGCAATATCCAAGCGCCAGTCGTTGAAGCACGCCGAGGATGCGGACTTGGTCGAGGCCCTTGCTGATGCCTCCATAAATCACGAGGCCGAGCAGGAAGAGAATCAAACTGCGCTTGAGAATCTTGATCGACGTGGCGGCCTTGCCCTCGGTGGCCAGAGACTTCGAAAGCGAAAACACGAGCGATACCCCGATGATGAAAGCGAAGAGCGGGAAGATGAGATCGTAGAAATGAAACCCGGCCCACGGCGCATGCTGCACGCGGTCGTTCAGCGTGGGAGACATCGGAAACATCTTGGAGAGCGCTTCAAAGACCTCTTCCATCCCGACGATGAAGAACATGTCCATGCCCCGCAACGCGTCGATGGACATGATTCGTTGAGTCAGTGTGGGGGACTCAAAGCCGGATGTGGGGAGCGATGCGGGAGCCTGTGCTGTTGTGTGCGATGAAGTGGAGGCCACGCACGGATGGTGCGACACCAAACAGGCAGATCAAATAAAAATCCTGGTCTGAGCGGCGCGAACGGTATTGCGCACTTCAACGCGCCGGCTGATAGGGCGTGACTTGCTGGAAGAAGCGCGGGGTGAGGGCGTCGGCCCAGAGTTGCGCAGCGTGGAGCAGGCCGGAGGCGCTGAAATGAACGCCGTCGTAGCGATCTCTCTTGCGCAGCGTGTCGTAGTCGGGGCCGGAATAGCAATGCGGCACCTCGCGAATCATCTGCTCCTGCACGCGGCGAATGATCGGGCGGTTGCCCGGCGGGCTGGCGCGGTTCACCACCACGGCGAGGGCCGGGAACGTTAAGTCGGCGCGGGCTTGCTTTACCCATGTCACGTAGTTCGTAAACACTTTACCGGCGTCATTCTCGGGCCAATCGTTCTGCCCTTGGTCAGCGAGGATGGCGCGCACGCCAGTGACGGTGGCGTAGCGGCGCAACGCGTGATGGAGATTAATGTAAGGCATGCGCAGCGGCGACTTCACGAAGCTGTGCTCGAACTGTTCACCGCGCGCGGACTTGGCCCAGTGCTCGAGGCTGGTGCCGCCAAACGCGGCGTTGAGCAACAGCACCGGCACGCCCTCGGCCGCGGCGACGCGGTCGGCGAATTGCGCCCAGAAGTAGGTGCCATTCCCAAAGGGCGCGGGACGCACGTCGTCGGCGAAGTGCGTGCCAATAAGGCCGGGGAGAAGCTGCGGGTCGGCGGTGCGTTCGTATTCCTTGCGCTGCGCGTCGGAGTTCGTGGGCCAGGCAATGGCGTTCACGAGATCGCTGGTCGCATCGTTGAGATTGGTGCGCCCGCCATGCGCCACCGAATGCCCGACGACAATGAAGACTTCGCCCATGCCCACGCGATCTACGGCGACCGTGGCGTATTGGCGACGGTGGTTGGCACGAACTTCGATATGATACCAGCCGCCTTTGATTTTCAATTGCCCGGCGAACTGACCGTCCGCGCGAACCTCAGCGACGTGTTGCCATATTTGAACTTCACGACCTGACTTCACTTCGATCACACGCGCTTCGACGACTGCACCGGACCACGCGCAGACCCCCGCGATAGGTAGCGAACCGGTGCCATCGACGCCGCGTTGATAAACGAGCCGATGCGCCGGCGCGGTGAGGAGCAAGGCTTCGTTCTGTTGTGTGGCGGTTCGCGTCGCGCAGCCAGCGCCTAGAAGCACCCCTGCAAGGAAACCGAACAAACGGGTAAAAGTCATGCGATTGGAATTAAATCGCGTGCGGGTTGAGCAAATGAACCCGTCACGCCCAGTAATCTGGATTCACCCCGGCAAACAGATTGTCGCGCGCTTCAATTTGCGCGAGCCAGGCTTCGTCCACCTGCGTTTGGGTGAGCTGCTCATGCAGTGCGATGAAGCGCAGTAGGTGATCCTTCACGCGGCGCTTCGCATATTCAGGACTGGTGCCGGTGCGAAGAATGAACGGCCAATCGCTGGATTGCGCGAGGAGCAGTTCGCGGGCGGCTTGCTTGAGCGCGCGTTGGGTGAGCGCGTTCGGGCTCGGATTTCTGCGGACGAGCTCGGTCAGGCGGAGTTGCGCCACGTCGATGTGCGGGAGAATCCATTCGTTGCGCTCGTTGAGCCAAACTTTCCAGTAGCCTTCCTCACCCCAACTTGAAGCAGCGGGCTTGGCGACCTGTTGCGTCGGATGTTCGCGCAGGTAATCGTGCGGCGTCACCAGTTTCAGTGATTGCTGATCGTAGTAGGTCTTGCGCACGAAGTAATCGAGGAACTCGGGACCTTCATACCACCAATGGCCGAATAGTTCGGCGTCGTAGGGCGACACGAGCAGCGGCGGGCGATCCATGATTTCCGCGAGGCGCGAAATCTGGTTCATGCGCGCTTCGAGAAAATGTTGCGCGTGCTGCGCCGCCATTTCGAGCGCGGCGCGCCGGTCGTAGATGAGTTTCTCGCCCGCGCCGCCGGTGATGGCGTGATACTTGATGCCTGTGAACGTGCGCACGTTCGCCGCGGGCAAGTGCGGGCGCACGTAGTCGAAATCCAGATCGAAGCCGATGTCGCGGTAGAAGTCGCGATAGCGCACGTTGCCAGGATAACCCTCGTGCTTGCTCCAGACTTGTTTCGCCGAGTCGAGATCGCGACCGAACGCCGCAATCCCATTATGCGTGAAAATCGGCGCGAAGACGCCGTAGCGCGGACGCGGTGTCGAGTGCAGGACGCCGTGCGTGTCGGTGATGAACCAGCGGATGTTCGCTTCCTGCAACACGAATTCCACGCCGTCCACGTAAGCGCATTCCGGCAGCCAGATCCCGCGCGGGGTGCGCCCGAAACATTCGTGGTAATGATCGCGCGCGGTCAGGATTTGCGCGCGGATGGATTGCGGATGACTCGCCAGCAGCGGCAGCAACGCGTGGGTCGCCGCGGTGGTAATGATTTCCAATTTCTCCGCGTCCTGAAATTTGCGAAAAGCACCGACGAGATCACGACCGTAGCCGAAGTAAATTTTCCTCAGCCGTTGAAAACGTTCGGCATAGAACAGCGCCAGCTCGTGAAACGTGCGGTCCCAATAAGTGCGGTGGACTTCCTTCTCCGCGAGTTCGATGAGGCTGTCGAGATGCCGAACATAACGCTCTTGCAGCAACGGATCGCGCAACATGGCGCACAGCGTCGGCGAGAGGCAGATGGTGACGCGCGTATCCATGCCATCGCGCAACCAGCCTTCGAACACTTCGAGCAGCGGGAGATACGTTTCCGTGATGGCCTCGAACAACCAGTTCTCTTCCAGGAATTTCTCGTGCTCAGGATGACGCACGAACGGCAGATGCGCGTGGAGGACGAGGGAGAAGTAACCTTGCATGAGAGAACTGTGAACTAATCGCGGCGCTTCATGCAACCGGCGTAACACCGAAGAATGGTTTCACGGAAGGACGCATGAGCACGATAAACGTGAAGACGCCCAGCGCGGTTCCGAGCGGGAAGAAGAAGCAGCTCAACACGGCGACCACCAAACAGAACGTGTATTTCGTTCGCTGAGCCAGGCAGCGTCCGGCCCAGATCAACAAACCCGCCATGGTCCAGCCGACAATTAGAAACACGACACCAAAGACAGTGAGGGCGGCGCCCAGAGCAGCCGGCGGTCCCCCGCTTTGATTTGCGTTCGTCGCCATGAAGACGATTCCGAGCACGACGTAAATTAATGCGAAGCACGATCCGAGCGCGACCAGCCCACCCAACACGTAGTGAAAAATGGAGAGCAACCGCAGGTGATCTTCATCCTGCGTCGTGTTCATGCAACGTTCTCGGCTCGCGGCGCTTTCAGCTTCGCGTCCTGCGGATGTTTGCCGACGTCGCCGCGATACTGCGTGGCCCGGCGGAATTCGAGTCTAGCCTGGCGGGAATCACTCGCATCAGCCGACGTCGCTTGCACAGGCAAATCGTATTTCCCATCAGGCAACGCGAAGCGAAAACTGAAGGTGCCATCGCGGCGGAGCTGAATTTTCCGTCCGCCAATCGTGACGGAAGCGTCCAGCTCGGTCGCGCCATAAATGATCAGCTCCGCATTAACGTTGAACCAGAAGCCTTTGCGCTGCTCCGCGCCGCCGAATGGACTCGAAACGCTGAACACGCCTCCGAGTTGCACCGCGCCCGCTTGTTCACCGCGTGCTAGGGCGGCGATGGCTTGCGAGGAAATTTCTTTTTCCAGCGAGCGTCGAAGAAGTTCGGTGATTTCGAGGGAACCCATCCACACGCGGCGCACTTCGTCGATGCTGATGATCTGTGCCAGCGCGCGTTCCTGCTCGGGTGTCCATTCCGAAACCGTGCTCGCACCTGCGGCGACTTTCGGCAACTCGGGATAACCAGCCGTGCGCAATTCCTGGATGACCTGCACCAGCGTCCGGTGTTCGGCGACCGCGCCTTTCACCAGCTCCAGCAGTTTCTTGAACGGCACTTCAATCGGGATCGTTTCGAAGCGCACGCTCGTGTCGTCGGACAGAACATCTGGCGGCGTGAACGTCGCGGTGGAAGTGGCCACGGTGTTCCATGCGCCGCCGCGGTTGTAATAGCCGAGTTGCGCCACGTATTTCGCGCCGCCGCGGCCCACGTGCAGAAACCAGTTGCGCGACTCGGGATGCACGTGCTGCTCGACGACGAGTTCGCCCGTGAGTTGATCGCGAAAGACGCGCACGATCAAATGTTTGTCGCGCGAGGCCGTGTTGTGCGTTCGCAACTGTTCGCCGGTTAAGTCCCAGTGCGCGTAGAGCCAGTGCGGATCGCGCGCCACGAGCAGCAGCCGCTGCGTGCCGTAAGCTTCGGGAAGCTCCAGAGTTTCGCCCTCGCTCCGAAGAGGTTCCGCACTGCCCAAAATGTATCGAACGCCGGGTCCGCTTTGGCGCGGTGCGGCGGGAGCATCGCCTTCCAAAAGAATCGGTGGGACGGCGACCTTCTTGCGCGCAGGCGGTTTCTCGGCGGCGCTGGGCGTCGATCGTTTTGCTTTCGTGGAAGTCGTGGCGGGCGGTGTTGCTGCGAGTTTTGGCGGCGTGAGTGTTTCGGGAGCCTTCTTGCGTGGAGAGACTTTTTTCGGCGGCGGTTCCGGCTCAGGCTTGGGCGCGCTCGCCTTGGGCTTGCGCTTGAACAGAGCCGATAGTTTTTCTTTGACGCTCGTGCGCGTACGTTTGGCTGCCGCTTTGGCCTTTTTGGGCTTTTCAGGTTTCATACCGTGGGTTTGGAATGCACGCCTCGACTGCGCGGACTTTAGAGAGAAGCAATCGTCGCGCAACGGAAAATGTGCGCCGACGATCATGCGGCGGGCAGAGACAACCCTCCGTAAATCCCTGATTTGAATGGTCGTAGCGCACCGCCTAAAGCCCGCTTGCGAACAGGCTATGGCGCTACTACGGTGCTCTCATCAGAAGGAAAGAACGGGAATGCACGGGGCCGCTACAATGCACGCAGACGACGACCGCCTTATCTACTTGGTGGATGACGAAGAGCCGTTGCTGACTCTCGCCGAAGTCTCATTGCTCGCGGATGGTTACGAGTTGAAGAAATTTCAGGACCCCGCCGTCGCCTTCGAATCTTTTACCCACGAGCCGCGCAAGCCGTCGCTTCTCCTTACCGATTACGCGATGGGCCCTATGAACGGGATGGAATTGTCCGCCAAGTGCAAGTCAGCCCATCCCGCGCTGAAAATTCTCATGGTCAGCGGCACCGCCGGGCCGGAAGTGGTCCACGAAGCGCCGGGCACCGTCGATAAATTCATGCCCAAGCCTTACAAGCCCGCCGAACTCGCCAGCACCGTGCGCTTGCTCCTCGCGACCGTTTGACACTTCGCGCCGCGTCCCCTTACGGTGCCCGCGTGGAACTGCGCGGAAAAAAACTCGGCGTCCTCGTCTCCTGCCGGCCTGAAGAACCGGGCTTTCGCCACGGCTTGCGTGTCGCCGAAGCGGCCATCCAACGCGGCGTGAACGTTTATCTCTACTGCATCGACGAAGCGGTCAATGGCGTCGGCGATCCTGAATTGCAAAAGCTGAAAGCGAACGGCTTGAACCTCTATGCCTGCGCTTACGGCGCGCACAAACGCAAAATCGCTCTTTCTGAGGATGCGACCTTCGCGGGGTTGACCGTAGTGAACGACATCATTGCGGGGACGGATCGGTTTCTTTCCTTCAACTGACAATTGCGACGTGAAACCTTCCGCTCTCTTCATCGTCACCGGCGACCCGCGCACCAGCGCGAAACCCGCCGAGGCCATTCGCATCGCCGCCGGCGTGGGCACTTGGAAGAAGGCGGACGTTAGCGTCTATCTGCGCAGCCCGGCGGTGCTGGCGTTGAGCGAATACGTGGACGAGTTCATCGACGAAGATAATTTCTCGCGCTACTTCCCGATCGTTGGCGAATTTGGTCGGCCCATTTACGTGCAGCGTGGCGCCAAATTGCTGGGCGAAATCGGCGACTCGCCGCTGAAGTTCGAAGAGATCGATGACGCGCGACTCGCACAACTTGCCGCCGACAGCCAATACGTTCTCCGCTTCTGAATGCGCACCATCCTTCACATTCTCACACGACCGGCGGATGCACTCGCGCAAGAATTGATCACCCATCAGCGCGCACTCGCGGAAACAGAAGTCGATGTTGTCGAATTGTCGGACGGCGCGCCCGATTACGATGGGCTGCTGGACAAAGTTTTTGCCGCCGACTCGATTGAAGTTTGGTGAGCCTCAGTTCCCGTCCAGTTTATCCATGAACCTTGGAGCGGGCCGCCAAGGTCGGTCCATTCGGGATTCCTTTTTGTTCACGCCACGCAACACTTTCTTGGAAAACGCCTGAACCTCGTCTTAAGCTCCGCGCGCGCTGCGTTCAGAAAGCGGCACTTCATGACAAAAGAAAAAATGCGTTTGGGAATTATTGGCGGCGGTCTCATGGGCCGCGAAGCGGCGAGCGCCTTTGGCCGATGGTTCGTGCTCCAGGATTTTCCGGTGGATGTGGAACTCACCGCCGTCTGCGATTTGCAGCCGAAGCTGCTCGATTGGTTTCGCGGCGTGCCGACCGTGAAGTTGATCACGGAAGATCATCGCGAACTGCTCCGCTCGCCGGACG
>DATHKK010000696.1:0-7660 GCA_035489355.1 Candidatus Limnocylindria bacterium | reverse complement strand
AGCCGCCATCGTGGCGCCGCCGTTTTCGCCTTCTGCGACGGCCATGTGAGCGGCTTCAAAACCAACACGCTCCGCTTTCCCAATCTCAACGGTGACCCGCGCTTTGAACCGTGAAAGTCTGATTGAAGAGCGGATAAACCTCATCCAGCGCGAAGGGGCGAATTGCTGTGCGGCACGGGAGCGTGGCTTGAAAGCCACGGCTGCCAGCGGATGGTGCGCGGCGACTTCGACGAAGGCTGGCAGATATCACTTGATGATTGGCACTGGTCCTCGCCCGCGCCAAAGCAAAGCGACACTTCGCTTCGTGGGATCGAATGCACAAATCTGATCGTCGCCCAGTTGGAACAAAACTTTGTCAGATGGTAGGTGAACGGCGTTGCGAACTATCCAAGAACCGAATGGCGTCTCGTAGGAGAAATGCACTTTGGCACCGGTTTTCATATTCGAACCACTCAATCCTTCCACGGACCAGAACCCCGAAAAGAATTTCCAATCGCTTGTTGTGGCAGATCCAAGTGGTGTGACGGCACCAAAATTGAACCATGTGCCTTCGGGCTCCGGATTGCCATTGATGCTGCGCCAATCAGGTGCGACTTGAACCAGAAGGTTGGTGATGACCGGAACGATGTTCGCGTTGCGGGTATCGTCGCCGTGAACGCGAGCGATGAGATCCCAGTGGTTCGGATTCGAAGCATTTGCGCGGACAAGCAAACGGTCGTTCTTATTGGTCGAGTGAAGTTCTTGAATCTTCTCCGGCTTCGTTGAGGAGAGCCGCGCGCTGTAAACGTCGCCGTCCTCCGCGATGAAATAAACGATCACGCTTTCCGGCAGCGACAACTCAGTGGGTGTCACGATGTGCATCTTTGTGTAAAGCGAAGTACCGCTCGCCACCCAATACCATCCGAACAAAATCGCGTACGATGTGCTCTGCACCACGAACGATGCACGCAAGCTGCGGCGCACTGGGCGCTCGGACTGACGCAACAGTGGAATGATGAAGGGCAATTCCAAAACAAGCGTCATCGCATATGTGACGGCAACCATGATCCAAAACCACTTCCACGCATTCGTCAGATCGAGAGGCAAGGCGTGGACGATGACTCCGCGCAGAAGCAAACCACCAATCCATGCCGAGAAGTAGTTGGCAATGATCATGAACGTAATCGCTCTTCCCTTCGGCGCTTTGAACAGCCACGCAAGCAGCAGACCCTCAAGAATTCCAATCAGGGCATTACCAATCGCGAGATGGAGCATTGCGGCCCACATGAGAGGCGTTCCGGCGTTGGCAGAAGCGTAAGACGGAAAAGCAAACAGACTGAGCAGGATGAGGGCGAAGAGAGGGCGCCGAGTGGTCACACCGAAATCTATCTCGCTGCGAGTGGTTCGTCGAGGCGTGCGCTGCCAACATCTTCTTCTTGCCTCGCGCCGCTCGCGCCATAACTTCTCCCCTCTTTATGGCTGAGATGACTCTTACCCCCGAATCGAAGGCTGCTGAATCTGCTGTTGTTGACGGCAAAGCGGGTGTGCGCCCGTTCGCCTGGACGGATCGCTTCGTCAACCGCCACATCGGGCCGAATGCGGCGGAGGTGCGGGAGATGTTGCGGGTGTGCGGGTTCGAGTCGCTCGACCAACTCATCGACGCCACGGTGCCGAAGTCGATTCGGATGGCGCAGCCACTGAATTTGCCCGCGGCGCGCAGCGAGCACGGCTTGCTCAACGAGATGCGCACGCTCGCGGCGCAGAACCAGATTTTCCGCAGCTACATTGGGATGGGTTATTACGACACCATCACGCCGCCGGTCATTCAGCGGAACGTCATCGAGAACCCGGGCTGGTACACGCCCTACACGCCGTATCAGGCGGAGATTTCGCAGGGTCGCCTCGAAGCGTTGCTGAATTTCCAGACGCTGGTCACCGACCTCACGGGCATGGAAATCGCCAACGCGTCGCTGCTCGATGAAGGCACGGCCGCGGCGGAGGCGATGCAGATGTGCCACAGCCTTGTAGCGTCACGCGCCCCGCGTGCGGGTTCCGCGGGCGTCCCGCCCGTCGGTGCTGGCGGCGGGACGCCGCCGCAACCCGCAGGCGAGGACGCCCGCGCTACGAATCGCATCTTCGTGAGCGACGCGTGTCATCCGCAGACGATCGACGTGCTGCAAACGCGCGCGAAGGCGCTCGGCATCGAGGTCGTCGTGGGGAATCACAACGCGTTTGATTTTTCGCAGAAGGCCTTCGCCGCGCTGGTGCAATATCCAAACACCTACGGCTCGGCGCACGACTACCGCGCCTTCGTCGAGAAGGCGCACGCAGCAGACGCGCTCGTGATCGTTGCGTCGGATTTGCTCGCGCTCACGTTGCTCACGCCGCCGGGTGAATGGGGCGCGGACGTGGTCGTCGGCAGCGCGCAGCGCTTTGGTGTGCCACTCGGTTACGGCGGGCCGCACGCGGCGTTCTTTGCCACGCGCGACGCCTTCAAGCGCGAGATGCCGGGACGTCTCGTCGGCGTGTCCAAGGACTCGCGCGGATTGCCGGCGCTGCGGCTCACGTTGCAGACGCGCGAGCAACACATCCGCCGCGAGAAAGCCACGAGCAACATCTGCACAGCGCAGGCGCTGCTCGCGAACGTGGCGTCGTTTTACGCGTGCTATCACGGGCCGGAAGGCTTGAAGGCGATTGCGAAGCGAGTCCATTTGATGGCGACGGTTCTCGCCAGCGCGCTCCGGAATCTCGGCTTCGACGTGAACAGCGACGTGTTCTTCGACACTTTGCAAATCGGCCTGGGCAATAAGAGCGCGAAGGAACTCATCAAGTTCGCCGAGAAACATCGCGTCAATTTGCGCTACGTGGACGCGCATTCCGTCGGCGTGTCGCTCGACGAAACGGTTTCGCAGGAAGACCTGGAGATGTTACTCAAGGTCTTCAACAACGACAAGAACACGGAGTTCAATCTCGACCATCTCGCCGCGAGCGCGGAGGCGGACATCCCGGCGCCGTTCGCGCGCGCGACGAAGTTTTTGCAGCATCCTGTTTTCAACAAGCATCACTCGGAGACGGAGATGATGCGCTACATCCGCAGGCTTGAGGCGAAAGACTTCGGCCTCGACAAGGGCATGATTCCGCTCGGCTCTTGCACGATGAAGCTTAACGCTGCCGCCGAGATGTATCCGGTCACGTGGCCGGAGTTCGGGCGCATTCATCCGTTCGCGCCGCTCGCGCAGACGCGCGGCTATCAGCAGATCTTCGCGGAACTCGAGGAGTGGCTCGCGGAAATCACCGGCTTCGGCGCTGTGTCGCTCCAGCCGAACGCCGGCTCGCAAGGTGAACTCGCGGGCCTGCTCGTCATTCGCGCCTACTTCGCCGACCGCGACGAGACGCATCGCAATATCTGCCTCATCCCCACCTCCGCGCACGGGACGAATCCGGCCAGCGCTGTGATGGCGGGAATGAAAGTTGTCGCTGTAGCATGCGATCAACTTGGTAACATCAATGTCGCTGACCTGCGCGCGAAAGCCGCCGAGCACGCCGCGAATCTCGCGTGCATCATGATGACGTATCCTTCGACGCACGGTGTGTTCGAGGAAACGGTGAAGGAGATTTGCACCATCGTACAGGAGCACGGCGGGCAGGTTTACATGGACGGCGCGAACATGAACGCGCAGGTCGGCCTTTGCCGGCCCGGCGACATCGGCGCGGATGTGTGCCACCTGAACCTGCACAAGACCTTCTGCATCCCGCACGGCGGCGGCGGTCCGGGCATGGGACCGATTTGCGTGGCTGAACATCTTTCGGATTTTCTCCCCGGCCACGCCGTGGTGAATCTCGGCGGCGAAAATCCCATCGGCTCCATCAGCGCCGCGCCGTGGGGCAGCGCGAGCATTCTCACCATCCCGTGGGTTTACATTCGGCTCATGGGCCCGGATGGACTCACCGAGGCCACGAAAGTCGCCATCCTCACCGCGAATTACGTCGCGCGCCGTTTGGAGAAATACTTCCCCGTACTCTACAAAGGCACGCACGGCACCGTGGCGCACGAGTGCATTCTCGACCTGCGCCCCTACAAGAGTGTGACCGCCGAGGACGTCGCGAAGCGCCTGATGGATTACGGCTTCCACGCGCCGACGCTCTCGTGGCCCGTTCCCGGCACGTTGATGGTCGAGCCGACTGAGAGCGAAGACCAGGCCGAGTTAGATCGTTTCTGCGACGCGATGGTCGCCATCCACGGCGAAATCCAGCGCATCGAACAGGGCGAATGGGACAAGACAAACAACCCGCTGAAAAACGCCCCGCACCCCGCGGACGTCATCGCCGGCGACGATTGGAACCGCCCCTACACCCGCGCCCAGGCCGCGTATCCGCTCAAGAGTTTGCGCGACGCCAAATACTGGCCGCCCGTCGGCCGCGTGGACAACGTCTTCGGCGACCGCAACGTAATGTGCTCGTGCGCGGGGATGGAGGCTTACTCGGGGGGTAAACTCGAATGAGCCAGCCGAAGAAGTCGCTTGTCTTTGCATTTGGTTTCGATTCTCTCGGTTTTGTTGCCCCGGGAGAATTTGAAACCGATTCGGCAATAATCCGGTTCATTGGAGTTCAATCCGATATCGACCTGCAAGACGCAGACGGGCTCATTATACCCAGCGGCCTCTTTGAAAAGTTCCGGAAAGAGCACAATCCTCTCGGCGAGAGCTATTGGGTCGTTGAATGCGCAAGGGATGAAATGGCGCGACGAGAAAAGCAGATGAATCTAGCTCGCAAAAATGGAGCGTGGGTCGCATTTCTTCTACAAGACGTGGATAACGGTCGGGAAAACCGATGGAGTGACACAGACCTCGCGAAGAGATACGTCAATGTCTTTTTTAAGAACGTTGTCGCAGTCGATCCAGACCCTCACGTGCCGTGCAAGAGCGATGAGTTTCGACAATACCTCGATAGGTACGGAATCGCGCGAACATGTCTTCGATGGCCGCGCGACTTTGCGCAGGTCCGCATCTTAGCTGGGGACGAAGATGCGACGTTCGCTGCGGAAGTGGGCGGCAACTTCTTCTTCCTGCCACTGCCGAGCGTTAGTCGAGATCGCAATGAAAGTGTTCGCATCGCAAGCTCGGTATCAGAAGCCGTGATCGAGTACAAGCGCCGGAACCAAATCTATTTGCCCGCCGCTATTGCCGCTCTTCGTTTCAAAGGGGAAGCGGAAACCGAGCAACAGATTGCGAAATTACAGACTGACTTGGTCAAGCTCGAGGAGTCATTGGAACTTTGGCACGAGTACAAAGCGATTCTCTGCACTTCCGGTAACTTGTTGACGCGCTCAGTGGTGAAGGTGCTCAGAACGTTCTTCGGATTGAGCACAAGCGACGAAGATAGATTTGTCGAGGATGCGGCGATTCTCGATTCAAATCAGCAGCCGCTATTCATCGTCGAAGTAAAAGGCGTGAACGGCGGTCTCCGACGCGAGCATATTAACCAAGTAGATTCCCATCGGGACCGGTTGCAGATCTCGACGCAAACTCTGGACCTGCTTATGATCAACGACTTCATGGATGTCGAAGACTTAAGTGAGCGGAAGGCGAAACAATTTCATACAGACCATCTCGCTCGCGCACAGCAAGACAACGTGAGAATTCTGCGAACGACGACACTGTTTGACATGATGTTGGCGTTTGAGGGCCGAACTGACCGGGCTCCGTTATTCTTAAAAGCATGCACTGATGCCGCGCCTTTGGTTGAACTGCCGAAGACTTGAAGTTTCCACCGCCCGTTCCGTCCTGCTCGCCGCCCGCAGCGTTGACCCTCTTCCGCCCTTCGCCGCTTTGAGCGTGGTTCAGCAACGTTGACCCTCAGCCGCAATCCGCCGATACTCCCAGCATGAGTTCAGTCGCCGAAATCACCGCTGCCGTGGAGCGCCTTGATGTGCGCGAGCAGGTCGAGTTGCTCAAGGAACTGCCGCGCCACCTGAAGATTTCTCCCGACGACGCCGCGTGGACCAAGCTCGCCGAAAGCTCCTTCGAATTCTGGGACAACCCCGACGATGCCATCTACGACAAACTTTAGTCGCGGCGACATCATCTTCGTCCCGTTTCCTTTCACGGACCTGACCACCACAAAGCAGCGCCCCGGTCTCGTCATCTCGTCCGACGCGTTCAACGCATCGCACGATGATGTCGTGCTGTTGGCGATTACGTCCCAAGTTCCGGCGAACTTGAGCGCAGATGAATTCCTGATTCCGCAAAACGAACTGCGTGGTTGCGGTCTGCCAAAAGCTTCGCTGATTCGATTGAGCAAAGTGCTGACATTGCACCAGCGGCTAGTCATCAAACACGTTGGCACATTGCCCCCGGTTACGCTCGCGGCGGTCCTCGCCCGATTCCGAGCGCAGTTTTGAGTTCGGTCGTTCATCCTCGCCGCCCCGCAACGTTGCCCCTCTTTCGCTCTTCACCGAATTCTGGCTAGACAGGCCAGAATGCGCATGAGAGCCTCTGTCCGTGAAAAACACCTGGCAGTTGCAGGAAGCGAAGAACCAGTTGAGCACGGTCGTCGAGAACGCGCTCACGCGCGGGCCGCAGACCATCACACGACACGGCACCCCCGCGGTGGTTGTGGTCGCGGCGGAAGAATTTCACCAGCAACGGTCCCAGCGCAAAAGCATTGTCGAGCTGTTTGAGCCGGCACGCGGACTCGATCTCAAGATCAAGCGCGACAAAAGCCCGACCCGAACCTCCAAGGTGTGAGCTGGCTCGTTGATACCAACGTCCTTTCCGAACTAACGCGTCGCACGCCGGATGCAACCGTGCAACGATGGTTGGTGGAACACGAAGAAGATTTGTTAATCAGCGTGCTGACGCTCGGTGAATTGGAAAAAGGTGTGCGCATGGCAGCCGACGCGAACCGGCAGAAACGCCTGCGCGCGTGGCTCCAGAATGACGTTCGCGCCTGGTTCGCCGGAAAAATTCTTCCGATTGATGAAAACATTGCCACAACGTGGGCCGAAATCCTCGCGCGAGCGAAGAACCCGCTTCCGGCCATCGACAGCTTGATCGGAGCGACGGCCATCGCACACCAACTCACGGTCGTGACTCGCGACGAGGACGACATCAAACGCACGGGAGCCAAAGTGCTCAATCCTTGGAACTCATGAACAAGCCCAAGCTCTCGAGGTCCGGGGTCCCGGTGATTGCGATGAATGAGGTCATGAACTGGGAAGACTGGCTCAAGGGCCGCCGCGCGCGGCGCGAGACCGGGAACAAGGTCGCGCCGGAAATCATCCGCCGCCTGAGCGTTCCAGCGACCGACGCTTGCGCAAGCTCTTCAACGGCGAGCGCGGGCTGCCCTTCAAGCGTACGGAGGAATTGTGACGTGAGCGTGTGTGGGTGGGTGAGGGGAAGGCAATCCGGTTCACGACAGGAATACACTGATTCAAAAATAATTTCGGCGACCACACTAATCTTCCTGACGCTGCCGGGTCGCTTCGTAAAGGAATACCGCGGTGGCGCTGGCGACGTTCAGCGAGTTCATGTGCGAAGGCATGGGAATTTCCACGGTGTCGTCGCAAGCGGCCAGCGCCGCCGCCGTGAGACCCGGTCCTTCCGCGCCGAACACGAGACAGCAATCGTTCCGCAAATCCACGGCGGTCAGTTTCTTCGCGCCGGGCCGCGGATGTGCCGCC
>DATHKK010000695.1:0-3170 GCA_035489355.1 Candidatus Limnocylindria bacterium | reverse complement strand
CGCCACGCCGCCCGCCGCGCCGCCAGGCCCGAGTCCGGCACCAGGCGGCGTATTGGCATCGAGGCCAGGATAGCCGCCGTCAAATCCACCCGGCCCGCCACGGCCGCCTGCGGTGGCGGAACCGACAGCGCCGGAAACGTCGATCGTCCCGTTGATGGTCACGTTGCTGGTGGCCAGCAGATGAACGGGTGTGTTCAGCGCATTGCGGGCGAACGTGAGCGTCGTGCCCGCTGCCACGTTGATGGTGGTGAAATTGAAAATGCCATTGGGCGGCAAAGTCAATGTGGTGTTGGACGTCACGTTCAACGCTCCGTCCGCGCCGGTGCTGCCAGCGTCAAATGGTTGCGCGAAGGCCGTGCTCGTGATCGTCATTCCGATCCAGGTCGCGAGGCTCGTGATTTGTTGCAGCTTGGTTTTCATATTTTGACTGTGATCGTTTTCAAGGGTTGGCGAAGTGGACCTTCACCGGTGGCGAAGCAATGGTAATGTTGGTCGAAAGTCCCGCCGCGCCGAGTGAAGCGGGCACTCGCAACGAGACGGGTGGCTGAGCGACAGTGACGTTGATCGGCAATCCTCCCGCGCCGAAAAGCCCGGGCAGAACAATCGAGACGCCCGGTTGAGCAATGGTCACACCCATCGGGAACCCGCCGGTTCCAAAAGCGCCCGGCAAGACGATCGAGACGGACGGCTGCGCTACGATCACATTCGGGGCAAGGCCGGCGCCAACGAAGCTCGGCAGCACCATCTCCACCGGAGGCTGGGCGACAATCACATTTTGAGCGAGACCGCCCGTGCCCAGGGAACGCGGCAGCATCAATCCCACCGGCGGCCGATTCACCACGAACAAGCGCGGGCGAGAACTCTGGTCCAGAGGATCACTGGCGCCCGTCACTTCCGCTTCATCCGCCCAGCCGTCGCCGTCCGTGTCGGGGTTGTTCGCGTTCGTGCGGCGCGTTTGCTCCTGGCCGTTGGTCAAGCCGTCATTGTCCAAGTCCTCCTGGTCATCGAAAAATCCGTTGCCGTCGGTGTCACGCACTTGTGGGTTGTAGCCGAACAGGATTTCCCATTTCGTCGCCAGCCCGTCGGCATCCAAATCTTCGTCGCCGTCCAGAATGCCGTCGCCGTCCGTATCGGGATTGAAACGATTCGAACCCAAGGCCACTTCGACATCGTCGGGAATGCCGTCCTGATCGGTGTCGATGCCGCCGGTGATCCAGAATTGCCACGTGAACGAAAGGGCCATCGGGTTGCCGGCCAAATCAGCGATCGGCGCTTGGATCGACCCGCGATACAATGCCGCTGGCAGATTGGTGGGGAGATTCAGGAACGCGCCGTTGAATTCATCGCGATAGGAAATGATTCCGTCAGTCACGAACGTGTCATCGCTCGTATCGAGCACGCTGTCCGACCCGGCGGAGCGAAGTCGGAACGTCGTCGCACTCAGCGTCACGGGATCGATTGGTTCGCTAAAGTAGGCCACCACTAGATCAGCCTGGCCGATGATCGCTCCAGCGGTGGGAAACACCTGCGTGACGAACGGCGGCGTGGCGTCTGGCACGAGCGTCACCACCACTTCTTCCGACCAGGTGAAATTGCCGCCGGTGTCCGCCGCCCGGGCGCGCACCGTGAAATTAGTTTTGTTCGTCGTCAGCAATGGCGTCACGAAACGATGCTCGAAGGGAAAGTTACCGTCCGTTGCCGCTTTGATTCCGTCCACGTAAAACTCCACGTTCCGCACTTGCACATCGTCCGAAACGCTGGCGGTGATGCGCGCCAGTTTGCCTTCTTCGGCCTGGGTTGGATTGAAAGGGAAACCCGCGGACAGCGAAATCGCCGGCGCCAATCCGAGCGCGTCATACGGGAGATAGTTGATCACTTGCAGACCCGAAAGACCGTCGGCCACGTAGGCTAGCCCGTTGTAAATGGAGATCGCCGTCGCCAGTCCGGGCGTGGAGAACGCGGTCACAAACTGGCTGTTCGTGCCCACAGGTCCGAGGTCATAAAGCCAGACATCGTGCGCGCCATCGTCTCCACCGACCGGGTCGGCTGCGGCGAGGCCGAAGCCGGAACCGTTGGCGACCATTTGTTTCCAGCCAAACTGGTTCGCGGTGCGCGGCAGGAGCAACACGGGCAACGCGGGGTTCGTGAGAGTGAATGTGTTGTAGCCACCTCGATGCGCGGCGTGGGCCAGGCCGCCGCCGACAAAGAGGCGCAAACGACGGCCGCCCACGCCGGCGGCGCCGGGAGACGACGCAGTGCCGGAGACGTGCAACGATTCACTATTCAACGGCAGCGCGTAGAGCGTACCGATGGTCAGCGCGTAGAGAAAATCACCGCCCACCATCACGTCTTCGATCGCGCCGCCCACCGTCACGCGTTCCAGCACCAGGCCCGAGGCCATGTCGATGGAGACGATGTGCCCGGACGATAATCCCGCATAAGCAATGCCGCCCGCGGCCGTCACGGCCCGCACTGCGCCGCCGAGATTGATCTGATGAACGATGCGCGCGGCCGGCGGATCGGTGATATCGACAATGGACAGTCCAGCCGTGTCATCGCCCACGACGACGAGATTGCCGGAGCAGGCAACCGCGACCGCATTGCCGGGCGTATCGACTTGCGCGATGCGCGTCGGGTTCAGTCCATTGGCCACATTGAAAACCGCGATGCCCGCCGCCGAATCCGCAACGATGGCGATGTCATTGATCGCGCAAACATCCACCGCTCGGCCCGGCGTGTCGGCGGACGCGACGATGCCGGTGCGCACCGGGACGTTGCTCAACGGATCGGTGCCTTGCTGCACTTCCGCGCCATCGAGAATGCCATCAGCGTCGCTATCCGCGTTTCGTGGGTCCGTGCCCATAATCCATTCCGCGTCATCGGGCAGGCCGTCCGCATCCGAATCAGCCGTGCTCGGAACGTGGAGTTGAATGGCTGGCAGCGTGATGTTTGCTCCGCTGTTGGGCGTGGTGAAATCCGAGTTGCCGAGATCCAGCGTGCTGGCCTGGAGGATGAACTCCCGGTAATGCGTGTTCGGCGCGAGGATCAAGTTCTTGAACGCCACGCCATTGTCGCCCGCAATGCCGCGCTGCACCGCGAGCGTATCCAGATTCATGATCAAAAAATAGTGCAGTCCCGTCTGCGGCGTCGGATCGGGAACAGCAGCGCCG
>DATHKK010000694.1:0-6669 GCA_035489355.1 Candidatus Limnocylindria bacterium | reverse complement strand
TGTGGCGGTGCTTCCGGCCTGGGCGCGGCGGTGGATGCGGCGGCGCGCGGCTATCGAACATTGTTGCTTGAGCAACATGATTTTGCGAAAGGCACATCGAGTCGCAGCACCAAGTTGATTCACGGCGGCGTTCGCTACCTGAAACAGGGAAATGTTTCGCTCGTGCTCGAATCATTGCGGGAGCGGGGCCGGCTTCTGCGCAACGCGCCGCATCTGGTTCACGCTTTTCCGTTCATCGTTCCGGCCCATCAGGCGTGGGAAAAACTCTACTACGGCATCGGGCTGAAGGCTTACGACTGGCTGTCGGGACGTTGGAGCCTGGGCCCTTCTCAAATCATTTCACGCGCGGAAATGTTGGAACACTTGCCGACCATCGCGCCCGAACTGCGCGGTGGCGTGCGCTACTTCGACGGGCAGTTCGACGACTCGCGTCTCGCCATTTGTCTCGCACAAACACTTTGCGATCTTGGCGGCACCGCGCTGAACTACACTCGCGTGACGCGGTTCGTGAAAGACAATGATCGCATCACTGGCGTCGTGGCGCATGAGTTGGAAAGTGGCGCTGAGTTCGAGCTAGGGGCGCGCGTGGTCATCAATGCCACCGGCGTCTTCACCGACGCGGTTCGACGTCTCGACGATCCCGCGACCGTGACGCTCGTCACCGCCAGCCAGGGCGCGCACATCGTCGTGGAGCGATCTTTTCTGCCGGGTGACAGCGCGCTGATGGTTCCTAAAACGACCGACGGACGGGTGTTGTTTGCCATTCCCTGGCACGAACACGTCGTCATCGGCACAACCGATTCCGCCGCCAAAGATCTTTCACTCGAACCGAGACCGCTGGCTGATGAGATCGAGTTTTTGATTGAGAACGCGTCCCGTTATCTCGCGCGTGCTCCGGGGAGGAGCGATATTCTGAGCGCGTTCGCCGGCCTTCGTCCTTTGGTCAAGAGTTCCGCACAATCCACCGCCAAGCTGTCGCGCGATCACACCATCGAGATCTCACGTTCTAGTCTCGTGACGTTGACCGGCGGCAAATGGACGACGTATCGCAAAATGGGCGAGGACGTGGTTGACCACGCCGCGAAAATCGGCGGTCTTGAACCACGGCCATCCAGAACTGCGGAGCGTTCGCTTCACGGCGCGGTCCAAATGAAGGCCGCGACGGCTCCTGCGCATTGGCGAGTGTATGGTTCGGACTCGGAACAACTCCTGCAGTGGACAAAGATGAATCACGATTGGAACGCCACATTGCATCCACGGCTGCCGTATTTAGCCGTGGAAGTGGTTTGGGCTGTGCGCCAGGAAATGGCGCGCACTATCGAAGATGTTCTGGCCCGCCGCACGCGCGCCTTGTTCCTTGATGCACGAGCCTCCATCGAAATGGCCCACCATGTGGCGGCGATTCTTCGCGCCGAATTGAATCGCGACGCCGGCTGGGAGCGTGAACAAATCGCCTCGTTCACGCAGTTGGCCAGGGGTTACGCCCCGGGCTGAGGCTCATCACCAGCGAGGGCATTTTCCTTCACACCAAAATTGTTTTGGCCGACACTCCGCGTCCCTGAAATGAAAACGAAAGCTTTGAAGAAACGCGCGGCGCCGCCAGCGCAGAAGAAACCGGCCTCACGCGAACGATTTTATTCGTCGCAAGTCGTCGATGGCGTCGAGCGGGCCGCCAGCCGCGCCATGCTTTATGCCACTGGCTTCACGCCTGCAGATTTTCGCAAGCCGCAGATCGGCGTTGCGTCCACATGGAGCATGGTCACGCCGTGCAACATTCACATCGATCAACTCGCGGTCAGCGTAGCGCAGGGCATCAACGAAGCGGGCGGCAAGGCTGTGGTGTTCAACACCATCACCGTGTCGGACGGCATTTCGATGGGCACCGAGGGAATGAAGTATTCGCTCGTGTCGCGTGAAGTGATTGCGGACTCCATCGAGACGGTCGCGGGCTGTGAAGGATTCGACGGCATTGTGGCTATCGGTGGCTGCGATAAAAATATGCCCGGCTGCATCATGGGCCTGGCGCGGCTGAACCGTCCTTCGATCTTCGTTTATGGCGGCACGATTCTGCCGGGCGACTACGAAGGCAAAGCCGTTGATATCGTGTCGGTTTTCGAAGCGGTGGCGATTCCCGGCGCGGGTTCCTGCGGTGGCATGTACACCGCCAACACGATGGCGTCCGGCGTGGAAGCGCTGGGCATGAGTTTGCCGAACAGCTCGGCGCAAGCAGCCATTTCCAACGAGAAGACGAGCGACTGCGAACGCGCCGGGCAAGCTGTGTTGAATCTGGTGAAGCAAGGGATCCGGCCCAGCGACATCATGACGAGGAAAGCATTTGAGAATGCCATTACACTCATCATCGCGCTCGGCGGCTCGACCAACGCGGTGCTGCACCTGCTCGCGATGGCGCACTCCATCGGCGTGAAGCTGACGATCGATGACTTCACGAAGATCGGAAAGCGCGTGCCGGTGCTCGCGGACTTGAAGCCGAGCGGCAAATACGTCATGGCCGAGTTGGTGAAGATTGGCGGCACGGTTCCTCTGATGAAGGCGTTGCTCGATGAAGGCTTGATGCACGGCGACGAGATCACTGTCACCGGCAAGACGCTCGCGGAGAATCTGAAGGATGCGCCTGAGTATCCTGCTGGCCAGGATGTCGTGCGTTCGTTCGACAATCCAATCAAGAAGGACAGCCATCTTGTCGTGCTCTACGGAAATCTCGCGCAGAGCGGCGCGGTGGCGAAAATCTCCGGCAAGGAAGGAATGCTCTTCACCGGACACGCGTTGGTGTTCGAGAGCGAAGAGAAAGCGCTGGAAGCAATTCTCGACGGCACGGTGAAGAAGGGCCACGTCATCGTGATTCGTTATGAAGGACCGAAGGGTGGTCCCGGTATGCGCGAAATGCTCTCGCCGACTTCAGCCATCATGGGCCGCGGCCTCGGCAAGGATGTGGCGCTCATCACGGACGGACGTTTCTCCGGCGGCAGCCACGGATTCGTGGTCGGTCACATCACGCCGGAAGCCTACGTGGGCGGCGCGCTCGCCATCGTGAAGAACGGCGATCCGATTACAATCGATGCGGAGAAGCGGCAATTGAATCTCGACATTCCGGCGGGTGAAATCAAAGCGCGCCTCGCGAAATGGAAGGCTCCAAAACCACGCTACACCCGCGGCGTGCTGGCGAAGTACGCGAAGCTTGTTACTTCGGCCCATCTGGGTGCGGTGACGGATGGGGCGTAGAGATCCTCGATCGCTGGCTGCGATTCTCTCTCTCTCCCCGTGGAGGAGAGAGGGAAGCCTGAAGACGATACGGCTCTACTATGCTTTTCGGTCTGCGCCGCCCAGCCGACCTGAGCGACGATACCAATCGATCCGTCTCAGCCTTTCTTGATCGCTCTTGGATGAAATTGCCGGTGCACTTCGCGCAGGCGGCTGGGAGCGACATGCGTGTAGATTTCCGTAGTGTTGATTTGCGCGTGGCCGAGCAGTTCCTGGATCACGCGCAGGTCAGCGCCGTTTTCCAGCAAGTGCGTTGCGAAGCTGTGGCGCAGCATGTGCGGCGTGATATTTCGATTGATGCCACTCAGCGCCGCGCGCGCCTTGATGTGCGCCCACATCGTCCCGCGCGCGAAAGGTGTGCCGCGTTGGGTCAAAAAAACATTGGCGGGCGAACGCGGCGTTACCAGTTTGGGCCGTCCGCTCGTGAGATAATGGTTCAGCGCTTCGACCGCTTTCCCACCGCAGGGCACCACGCGTTCCTTATTTCCTTTGCCAATCACGGCCACGAAACCCGACTCCAGATGCAGTTGCTCCAGGCGGATGTTGCACAGCTCGGAAATGCGCAGGCCCGACGCGTAAGCCAGTTCCAGCACGGCTTGATCGCAAAGCGTGGATGGCGTTTGCACGGAAAGCGGAGCGAGCAGCTTGGAGACCTCTTCATCCGTAAGCGCCTTCGGCAAACGCTTCCATCGCCGGGGCAGCGAAAGATTGTCCGCGATGTTCACAGGCAAAAACTTCTCGTTCTCCGCGAAGCGATAGAACGAACGCAGCGCCGCGATTTCCAAATAGATGCTTTCGGAACTGAGCCGGCGCGCGGACTCAGGCGCCTCGGTGTCGAGCGGGCGGTTGCGCTCGTGTTCCAGGAAGAGCATAAGGTGCTTCAACTCGACCTGTTTCCAATCCGAGAGATTCTGCTTCTCTGCCCAGGCAATGAAGCGTTTCAGCAGGCCGTGGTAGTTCTGCGCCGTGCTTTCTGACTGTCCCCGTTCGTGCCGGAGATAGACGAGAAAGTCTTCGACTAATTGTTCCATGATTTCGTTGAACGACCGGCATACTGCGCTACCAAACCAAAGCTGATTCACCGCGCGACGAACGAGGCTTTCGGAGGGGCTTGGCGAAGTGTTCGAGCGTTCATCTCATGATGGTCCGCTCCGCACGTGCTCCGGTCGACACTATGCTTGGAGGTTCGGCGCATCATGCTGGCGCAAAACTGACAAATACGTAGAGGCCAAGCAAGCCGACTGTGACCCAACGCCAAGCCGGCTCTCGTCTGCGACGAGACGAAAGCGTAAACTGCACTCGCAACGGCGAACGGTAGTGACGCATACAACAACGCTGCTCCTCGGCGCGACTGCTGCGCTGGGAAATCTCGCTGCCCGCTCTGCGCCCGAATGCGATAGCCCTCCTGAAACTGGCCGAGTGCTCCAAGCCGCAGCGACAACCCAACAAGCACGAACGCCAGCGAAAGGAAAAATGCGCTTCGAGCTTTCACACGGTCTAAAACAAACTCTGCACCGCAATCCCCAGCACGCTCAACGGCCCCTGGTCCTCCAACCCCTCCGTCGCTTTGTCGAGTTTCTGCAAACTGACCTTCACGTTCTTGTAGAGCGATTCGTCGTTCACCAGTTTGCCGACGGAGCCTTGGCCCTTGTTCACCTTTTCCAGAATCTCGCGCGCGTTCGTCATCGCCAGCGTCATTTCGCGATAAAGCGTTTCATCCTTCGCCAGTTTTCCCAGCGTCCCCTGCCCGGCGTTGATTTGGGAAATGATCGAGTTCGCGTTCGTCATCATACCCTTGGCTTCGAGCACGGTGGATTTCAACTCCGTCGTTCCCGCCTGCAAACCGACGACCGCGCTCAGCGCCGTGTTATAAAGCGTATCGTCATACAGCAACCGCCCCACGGTGCCCTTGCCATTGGAGACCTGCTCGGTCACGGCCCGCGTGTTGTCCAGAATCAAACTCAGGTTCGTGGAGTTGTTCTTCATGAAGTCCGTGATGGGCCCAAAAATCGGCGCGAGGCTGTCCGGCGTGAAACTTTTGGTCAGCCCTTGAATGTCGCCGGCCACGTTGTCGAGCTTGGTCATAATGGCGCTCAAGTCCGGCTGCTCGGCGGTGGAAAGAATCGCGCCCTCGACCGCCTTGATGCCATTGGGCGAGCCGAAATCCAGGGCCACGAAGTTCTGCCCCAGCAGGCCGGTGAACTTGATCGTGGCCTTGCTGTCCGTTTTGACGTCCGCGTCCTGCTTCTTGATCTTCATCGTCACGCGGACCTTCTCGTTGGCCAAGTCGATCTTCTCGACGCGGCCGATCTCCACGCCCGCCATTTTCACGAGGTCGCCTTTCTTCAACTCCTGGACCGTCTTGAAATCACCGAACACGTGGTAGCCAGGCTTGAAAAAATCGGCGACGCCGACCATTTCGAGAATGATCACCGCCACGATCAACGTGAGCGCGAAGAAAATGCCGAGCCGGGTTTCGAGTGTGTTTCTCATAAGACTCCTCTCAATGTGCTTCCGTCAGATTTGGTTTGAAATCAACCGTCAGAAATTTTTGCACGAGCGGCTCCCGGCTGTGGCGCACTTCGTCCAGCGTGCCGATGGCCAGGACCTTTCCCTCGTTCATGACCGCGAGCCGGTCCGCCACGCCGAACGCCAGATCGCGATCGTGCGTGACAACGATGGAGGTGACTTGGATGCGTTCTTTCAGATCCAGAATCTCCTGCCCGATGGTCACGGCCGAGAGCGGATCGAGTTCGCTCGTCGGCTCGTCGTAAAGGATCAATTGCGGTTCGATGACGAGCGCGCGCGCCATGGCCACGCGTTTCTTCATGCCGCCTGAAAGTTCGCTGGGCATTTTCTTTTCCACGCCTTTCAAGCCGAGGATCTCCAGTTTCTCGAGGACGATGCGATCGATCTCAGCCGGCGTCTTCAACCGGTGCTCGCGCAAATACAGCCCCACGTTGTCCGCCACGTTCAGCGAATTCAACAGCGCGCCGGACTGGAAGACCATCGCCATGCGATACTTGTCCATCACGCTCTCGGCGTCGATCCGTTCTCCTTCGATGAGAATCTCCCCGGCGTTCGGCGTTTCCAGTCCAATGATGTGCTTGAGCAACACGCTCTTGCCGCTGCCGCTCGGCCCCATGATGACGAACACTTCGCCGCGCTCGACCTTAAACGAGACGCCGTGCAGGACTTCGACGTCGTTGTAGCTTTTGCGCAACTCGCGAATTTCCACGGACACGCTCTGCTTTTGTTCCTCCGGGTCGTTCATTCTTCGAAGTAGAGGAGGAAACGGGTGAGGAAATAATCGAAGATCAAAACCAGCACGATCGAGTTCACGACCGCTTTCGTCACGGAGCGTCCGATGCCGCGCGGGCCGCCAATGGT
>DATHKK010000693.1:0-2755 GCA_035489355.1 Candidatus Limnocylindria bacterium | reverse complement strand
AGGACACCGACACCCTACCAGGCACGGTTGCAGAGTCTCTCCCGTGGGCCGCCCTCCTCCACGACATTGCGAAACCTCTCACGGCCACGCGCGATGAGGACGGCACCATTCATTTCTACACGCACGAGAAGCTGGGCGCGGAGATGGCCGAAGAAATCCTCCAACGCCTGAAATTCCCGCGCAAGCAAACCGACGACATCGCCGCCGCGGTGCGCCACCACATGCAGTTCAAGGACGCGCCGCACATGCGAAAGTCCACGCTGCGCCGCATGCTTATGCGCGACACCTTCCCGCTCGAACTCGAATTGCACCGGCTCGATTGCCTCGGCTCACATCGTCGCCTCGACATTTATGATTTCCTCCGCGAACAGCTGGCGAACCTGAACGAACAGCCGCACCTGCATCCGCCGTTATTGACCGGCGAAGATTTGATCGCGCTCGGCATGAGGCCCGGCCGCGAACTCGGGTTGCTGTTGCACGAGTTGCGTGACAAACAATTAGCGGATGAACTCAAGACGGCGGACGAAGCGCGCGAATGGGTGAAGAAGCGGTGGAGTGCGCCCTCCTCGTAACGCCTACGGTATTTCCCTCGGCACCGCGCGGCAGATTCTTTCAAAGCCGGGAAAGTTCCAGCCATTCGGAAAGTCACGGCACTGTTGCGGCTTCACGGACTGCACGGTGCAGTCGCGGCTTTCGAGAAAAATGCACTCGCCACCGGGCTTGTCCTGCAACGCGAGGCCGCTGCGGTCCGCGCGCAGCCGCGTGTAACCCTGGATGAAATCGAATTCAGTCACACCGAGAAAGCTCGCGAGCCGGGAAATCTCCGCGTCCGTCAGGCGCACCTGGCCGGGCCAGCGGCAGCATTCCGTGCAGCGCACGCATTCGTAGTGAATCGGCATGACGTTCGTCTTTCTCTCAGTTGCTGCTGGAATTTCGAATCTTATTCGTGGCGCCTGCCGCCGTGCGCTCAGGCTTGAGCCGCATCGGCCATTGGCTCCAATTCGCGCCGGCATCATCCCGCAGCGGCTTGGGTAACCGTTCGTTGATCTGCGATTCCATCTGGGCAAGCTGCGGCAGCTTTAGTTTGGCGACAACTTCCAGCGTCAGGAAAAACTGGCCTCCGTCGTGCGCGTTTCGCAACTGCTCCGGCAGCGCAGACACGGAAGCGCGCTGAACATCGCGCACCCATTCGGCGCACGGCACGCCGATGAACCATGGTGTTTTCATTCCCAGAATGTTTTGGCCCGCATTCCATTCCAGCCAGGCGTTCGCCAGCGTGTTCACCGGTCCAGGCGGCGTGGACGGTAGTTCGCCGATGACCATCATCGCCACGCCTTCGAGATGACGCACCAGCGGGTCGGCGACTGCGCCATCGCGCCGCAATCGTTGACAGGCGAGATCCACCTGCGACCAATTAATTTGATTGAGCGAACGTCCGCCCACTAGGCCGAGGATCGGCAACTCGGTATAAAAGTCGCCGCGCAAAAGAAAGGCCTCTGGAAAAACTTCGCGGAACGTCCGGATAATCGCGTCGAACTGCGCGCGTGTGAGCTGAAACATCGGCAGCCATTGGCAATAGATGCCGTCTGTTTTCATTGAGCGGCGAACCGCTTCGAAATGTTCGCGCGTGAAGAGCCGTCCCTCGCCCGTGCGCCACGGCAAAAACAGATCGCCGGTGACGACGTCGTAGGCGGCGGCCCGTTGCGCTACGACGCGGCGCGCGTCCTCCGGGATGAAGTTCACTCGCGTGTTCGTGAATACATTGCGGTTAAACGGCGCAAAGAACTCACGCGCGTAATCGAGCACCAACGGCGAGAGTTCGATGGCGTCGATGTGTTCCACCTCACGATGCACCGCCGCGCCGGCCACAGTGCTGCCCGTGGCCACGCCAAGACACGCCACGGTTTTCGCCCGGCCGTGCAGGAGAATGGGCAAGTGCGCCTGCCGCTCCTGGTTGAACTGGGCCTTCGATCCTCCGAGCGTGTAGCTATTATTGAAGAGCATCCGCCAATCGCCCGGCCCGCATTCAAGCGTCGCCACGACGCCTTCGCGTCCGACGCGCAAAGCCGCGAGCCGCTCATTCGGCGCGACGGTGGCCTGCGGCAACTTTTGTGATTGCTGCAGACCAACCAGCACACCAGCACCGGCCAAAAGAAAAACTGGGATGAGCGCAAAGCGGAATGATTTTCGAGGCGTGAATGGCGCGGGTTCGATCCAGGCTGTCGCGAAACTTGCGAGCAGTAGATAAACAATTCCGACCACAATCACGCTCGTCCACATTCCCAATTGCGGCGCGAGCCAGCCTTGCGTCAGTTCCGTACCCAGCCAGCCGCCGAGTCCGTTCCACGCGAGCAGCATCCCCACGGAGCGGGCGTTCGGTTTCTGATCCGTCAGACCGCGCAGCAACATCGGGAAGACGAGTCCGGTCACGACAAAGAGCGGGCAGATGGCGAGCAAACCGAGCCACGCCAATTCCCGCATGTAGGGGCCAACCGTGAGTTCGTAAGGAAGAATCGCGAGGCCGGGACGAAGCTGGGTGAGAATGAAAGGTTGAGCGAAGCACGCTGCCGCGGCCAGCAACAGCACTACACGGACATTCCCTCCTCCCACTTTTCGCAGCAAAGGAACCAGCGCCGAGGCCAGCGCCAACGCGAGCAGCACGATCACGAGAACGGTCGCGGACGAGAAGATCGAATTGATGGTGAGCTGCGCCAGTTGGTGCTGCACGACGACTTCCAGCGAGAGGACGAGCAAT
>DATHKK010000692.1:0-5348 GCA_035489355.1 Candidatus Limnocylindria bacterium | reverse complement strand
ACTTACGCGCTCAACGATTTCCTGACCTATAAGCCGCCGCGCGGGCAGGAAAGCTGGCCCGGGATGGCCGACTTTTCCCGTAAGACCAGCGTGCCTCATCCCAGCGACACCATGTGGATGGGAGAGATGTCGGAAGACATTGTAGGTGATGACCACTTTCATTTCGTGGACAAGTCCCGCGCGATTCCGGGTGACGCCACGGCCTATTACCCGAATTCTTTTCTGAGTCAGGTCAACGTCCTGCGGCACCTCGGCAGCGCCAATTACCTTTTCGTGGATGGCCACGTGGAATCGCTGCCCTGGACGCGCGTGAAGCCGATGCTGAAACAAACCGGGTCGTATTTCGTAAAACCCGACGGGCACGGCCTGTGACCACGAATAATTTTGCAAACAACTTACCAACCAAAAACTGAACACGTTACATACAAGATGAAGACTCCAGTGAAATCCCTTGGCCTGCTCTGCTCTGCTGCGCTTTGGCTCGCCACCGGCCCGGTTCACGCCCAGTTCCAACAAATCACGGCTGGTGCAGTCAGCCTCGCGGAAAACTCCAAACTCGTCTTTGCCAACGGCGCCAGTTTCGACGTGAGTTCCGGCTACGCGCACCCGCTGGTTTACACGGTCGTGACGAATTTCGTTCTCACGAACGTGATTTATAGCGCCACCAACCTCCAGTTCTGGTCACTATCGAATACCAATCCCGGCGCGGCGGCCATCGGTTCGTACATTGTTTGCGAGGTGCTCTCCGTCACCGGACCCGCTGGCGGCGTTTTCTCCTTCTGGGAACAAGGCTGGCGCACGCCCACGTTTTCCTTCCCGGTCGGTGTGACGCCTGTCGCGAGCAGCAATCGTTTCGATGTCAGCGAAATTGGGCTGGGCGCTGGTCTCGGCGATGGCGATCCCATTGGGCGAATTCCTTTGCGCCGGTTCACCGTGAATCAACCGGGCGATTACTTTGTCACGTTCAAACTGTTCGACACCTCCACGAACACCGCGAGTTGGGGACCGGCTCACACGCCGTCCGATCCGATCACCGTCAAGTTCTCGACGGGTTTCGACCTCGGCATCACCCGCTTCATACGGAGCGCCGCGAACAGCAACGCTTACACCCTTACCTTTAAGCAAAGCGCGCTGACCAATGTGCTGGTTGAGGCCAACACCAATCTGACGTTGGACACCTGGATGACGGTGGCTGGCCCCTTCACCAGCGCGCCCGCGCTCAATAACGCGACGACCCTGAGCATCACCAATCCGGAGCTGGCTTCGCGGTTCTACCGTTTGCGCGGCGTCAGCCCGTAGAAATTTCTGCGCGTTTTGCTCGTGGTGAATTTTTTTTTCGCGCGCACATGGATCGTCCTGGGCATTTTGGGCGGCTGGCTGGCGAGTGCGCCGCGCGGCGCCGCCCAGCACGCGCACATCAACGCCGGCGCTTACGAACTGTATCACGGCGCGCCGCTGGTATTTCCCAATGGTTATCTCTGGGACACCAACTCGTACTCCGGCGTTTATCCCGCGTGCATCTTCATGGTGAAGGACGACCCGAATGTCCCGTTGTATCCTGGCCTCTACCAATCCGATGCGTCATTCACCTCGCTGCCGGCAACGATTTTTACTGGCGGCCCGGCGCTCTACGCGGCGGAAGGTGGCACATATATCGAGATAATCATTCGCTCGGTGCAAGGTCCGACCGGCGGCTCGATCGCACTGTGGATGGAGGACGATGAGTTCGAAGCGACCACCACCACGAAACTTTTTTCTGTTCCCGTCGGGACGTTGAACGGCACCCACCGTATCAATCTCACTCAAGGAGTGGACGAGGGCGGTTGGGAAGGCGACCCCTATGGACACGTGCATGGGCGGCGATTCACGGCCGACAAACCGGGCCTCTATACCGTGGGCGTGCAATTGATCGACACGTCGATGGCGGGACCAGGCGGCACGCCCAATCATAGTCCGTCGGCGACGAATTACTTTTATTTTCAGGCCGGCCTGGTCCTTCAATGGATCAAGAAGACCAATGCTTCTGTCGTCGTCCGCTTCGGCCTCCAGGGCTTCAAAGATTACTATCTCGAGGCCAGTCCTACTGTGGACGGCACGAACTGGGCGACGGTCGCGCGCGAAGCCGGCGCGAGCCACAGCGATCTGCACACCATGATCGATACCAACGCCACGAATGCGGCGAAGTTTTATAGGGTGCGCGAAGTGCCCATTGAATTCTGAAAATCCAAAGCGATGAAAAACTCACACCTGTCCGAAAATCAAATGCGATTCAAGCCCATGACTCACCTTTCTTGGCGCAAGACGATTTCCGCGCGGCGGATGCTCGCCGCCATCGTCATCTCACTCGGGATGCTGGCCACGAAAATGGAAGCGGTCGCAGAAACTGTTGCCGCTCTGGCTCTCGCTTCCGAGGCCGAAGCCGCGAAAACGGTTCCGCAGTCTGAGCCGCCGCCGCTCGATTCGAGAATCGTCGAGATGATGAAGACCAACACCGTTGGAATCATCGAGGCGCGCATTTTTCTGGCGGAGAAGTGGCCAATCACTCCCGTCCAGAAGGCGCAGGTGTTTCTCTCCATGCTGGCGAAATCCGGGCCGGACGATCAACGCAAGCTGGCCCACGCCGCCGTGCCGCACATCGCCAGCACGAGCTACACGTTGCTCCGAAAGCACCTCCTCGATGCGCAACTGCCACGCCCTGTTCTCAGTGTGTTCATGACCGACACGCTGAAACGCCAGAACGCCATCAAGCTGCCCACACTGCTGGCGCTCGCGCAGATCGATGGTCATCCGATGAAGGTCGAAGCCGCGCAACTGCTTCGCGCTTATCTGGGCCGCGACTATGGAACGAATTGGGTGCAGTGGGATCAGTCGATGCAGGCGTATTTGAAGAGTAACCCGAGTTAGCAGTTCGTTCAAAAAGGCCTTGTTGTAGCCGCCGAGGTGAGGAGCCGGACGGCTACAGTTGCAAACGAATCCGCCTCCTCACGTCCGCGGCTACAAGTCCTTCGTAGCCAAATCTGGAATTCTTCTTGGCACCGCAGTTTCCGTCCGCGACGTTCTCGCGTGCGATTGCCGCGCTGTTTACAAAATGAATTCATTGCCCACTGTCCTGCTGAAGCCCGGCGAAGCCGACCGCATTGTTGCCGGCCATCCCTGGATCTATTCCGGCGCGGTGCTGCGCCTCACCGCTGAGCCGAAAGACGGCGACCTCGTGCAGGTGAAAGACCATCGCCAGCGCATGCTCGGCGTCGGTTTTTGGAACAAGCGATCCAAAATCCACGTGCGCGTGCTCGCTCCCGATCGCGTCGAGGTGAACCAGATTTTCTTCGAGGAGCGCATTCGCGAGGCCTTGGCATTGCGCGCGAAACACATGCCCGGCGCGACGTCCTTTCGTGTGGTGAATGCCGAGAGCGATTTCCTCAGCGGCCTCGTCGTGGACAAGTACGAAGACGTGCTCACGCTGCAAATTTCCTCGCTCGGCATGGACCAGCGCAAAGCTCAGATCGTCGCGGCGCTCCAGAATATTTTTTCACCGCGCGCCATCATCGAGCGCAGCGACGTGGGTTCGCGCAAGTTCGAGGGATTGGAGGAATCGCGCGGCGTTCTCGCGGGTGAATTTTCCGGTGAGATGCTGGTGAAGCTCAACGGGCTTTCCTTCGCAACCGATCTGATTTCAGGCCACAAGACCGGCCTCTACCTCGATCAGCAAATGAACTACGCGCACGTCGCCAGGTTCTGCGCGGGTGCTCATGTCCTCGACTGTTTCACGTTCCTCGGCGGCTTCGCGCTGCACGCCGCGCGCGCGGGGGCGGCGCACGTTCACGGCGTGGATCAAAGCGCAGATGCCATCGCCGCGGCGCAACGCAACGCCAGCACCAATGGCGTCGCGGAGAAATGTTCCTTCGACACGGCGAACGTCTTCGATTGGCTGAAGGCCCAGACCGCCGTCGCGCCGCACGAAAAAGTCATCCCGCGCTTCGACGTGATCATTCTCGATCCGCCGTCATTCACGCGCACGCGCGCGGCGGTCGAGGACGCTCTGCGTGGCTATAAGGAGATTCATCTGCGTGCCCTGAAGTTGCTCAAGCGCGGCGGCACGCTGGCCACGTTCTGCTGCTCGCACCACGTGAGCGCGGAACTTTTCCAGGACGTGATTCTCTCCGCCGCGTACGACGCGCGCAAAATCGTGCGCCGCGTCGCGACCTACAGTCAGTCGCTGGACCATCCGGTCATTCCATCCATTCCCGAAACGGAGTATTTGAAGGGCTATGCGTTCGAGCTGGTGAGGTGAGGGTGGGAGTCGTCACGATGGATTGAGACACTTGCGCCAATAACCCGGCCGCATGTTTCACATGCATCACGGCTACGATCCACGCACGGCCAGCTTGCTCCAGATCGACCACTGAATACGGGAACTCAGTGGACAACGCTCGCCGTGCCGGTGGACTAAAGCGCCAGAAACGTTCCGGCTGGGCGCATACTTCGCGGATGAGCCGCTCAATCTCCCTGTAAAAACGGACGCCCAAATCCGGATCAATTGCCGAATAAGAAATGACGGCTGCGGCAAATTCTGCGTCCGCCTCTGGATGGAGCAACTGGCTCACAACCCGGCGAGTTTGCGAATGCGGGCGAGGCATTCCTCCGCGGGGATACCTTGAACCCCGCCGGTCTGGATTTCTTCAATGCGCCGGTTGATTTCGGCTTTCCACGTAGCTTGAATTCTAGGCTCACCGGGCGTGCAGATCTTCTCATCGGCATGCAAACGGCCCTTACGTGGGCGCTGAGACAACTGCAAGACGCTGCGTTTCTTGTCGCTTATCGCAAACGGCCAGGTGCCGGCGTTCGGATCCGGGAACTACTTCTTCCACACAAACAGCCCTCGTATCATCGGCCAATGAACCTTCTCGAACGTCTTTCCAGTCAGCTCCACGTTGATGTTTTTGAAGAGGATGTTCTGGCCTTCGCCTTCGTCCGGCGCCGCCGTGTTCTGCACGTGCATGTGGATGTGTGGATAATCGCTGTTGCCGGAATTGCCACACTTCCCCAGCTCCTGCCCGGCTTTCACGCGCTGACCGCGCTGCACCTTCACCGAACCTTTTTGAAGATGCGCGATGAAGACGTATCGATTGGTCGCAGCCGCGATGATCACATGATTGCCCGAGGGATTCTTCTCGTCTCTGACGCCGATCGGATTATCAGGCAGTTCATCGAGCACGGCTGTGATTTCTCCGTCCACGGGGGACAGCACAGGTTCACCCCAACCATAAAAGTCCGCCCGCGTGGACCCCGTGGATTTCGAAAGAGCGCGCTGGTCAGGACCGCCGACCTTCACGAAATCCACGCCGTAC
>DATHKK010000691.1:0-2403 GCA_035489355.1 Candidatus Limnocylindria bacterium | reverse complement strand
ATCCGCTCGATGTACCAGCGCGTGTGTTGCTGTTCGTCCTTGAGCGTCTGCAATACGTCGCGCCGAAAGGCCGCGGGCGCATTCGGAAATTTCAGCAGCACGAGCGCCATCAACTCCGTGGCGAGCAACTCGTGGTTGGCGAAGAAGTGCAGCAACTTCCCCCGCTCGCGTTCCTTTTCTAAGTGATGCAGTCCGGGTGCTTCGCCTTTGCTTGCGCCTGACGGCTTGAACCTTAACTCGACGGGCCTTCCCGGAAGCTCCGGTGTGGACATCGCCGCGCCCGGGTGTTCATCCGTGAGGCTGGCGGGCGCGCGGAGCTTTTCCTCCAGCGTCGTCGCAAACAAAACCTGTTCGGCAAAATCGCGAAGTTCCATGGACAGCAGGCGCTCAGGATGCCGCGAGCCAGTGGGGTCGTAAAGCTTGCGGCGCTTTAGCCCTAATGCCTTTTGAAAACTCAAGCCAACCTTCGTCCCAGAGGGACATCCGATAATAGCCCAGCGCTTCAACACTGGGTTGAAAGGCACAAAAAGGAGAAGTCCCGGAGGGACGGCAGAAATCTAACGCTGAAGCCCAATTTCTTTCGTCCCTCCGGGACTCGGTGTCTTTTGGACCCGTAACCCAGCGTTGAAACGCTGGGCTATTTTCACTATGTCTCTGCGGGACCGCAGCTTGAATTCCCGAAAGGCATTCGCTTTAGCCTCGCACCGCTTTCAGTCCCAGCCGGACGATGCGCTCGACCAGTTGTGTGTAAGTGATGTTCGCCTTCAACGCCGATTGCGCGAAGTCTTCATCCGCGGCGAGATACGGATTCGGGTTGGCTTCGATAAAATAAACTTTGTTGTCCGCCGTGACGCGCAGATCGATGCGCGCGTAACCATCGATCGTCAGCAGATGATAAATGCGCCGGCACGTCTGTTCGATTTGGCGCACCACCGCCGGGTCAAGCCCCTCGGCAAACTGATTCGTGAGTCCCCAACGCTTCTGATACTCCGCGTCCCACTTGGCGCGATAGGTGGCGATCTTCGGCTCGTCCGGTGGCACTTCCTTAAAGACCAGTTCTCGAATCGGAAACACCTGGAGCCGATGATTGCCGAGAATGCTGACGTAAAGTTCGCGCCCCCCGATGTACTCCTCGGCGATGACGTCGTTGCTGAATTTGTCGTGGATAAACTGCACGCGTTCGTTGAACTGGTCATCATTCTCCACGAACGACGCCTGCGAAATGCCGTACGAGGCTTCTTCCTTCAAAGGCTTTACGAGAATGGGAAACTTCAGACGTTTCGGCCGCACACAGCGTTTGCCACGAGGGACAATTTCAAACGCCGGCGTGTGAATGCGATGGTAGCCAAGAATCTTTTTCGAAATGCCCTTGTGCTTGCACAGCGTCAGTCCGGTCGCGCCGCAGCCGGTGAAGGGCACGCCGTGCATTTCCAAAAACGACACGATGTTTTGATCGAAGGCGCGGTTTTGCTTAAACTCGTCCGCGAGGTTGAAAATGATCTCCGGCTGAAAGCTCAGGAGTTTTTGACGCAAGACTTCGATGTCATCGAACAGCGCGAGATATTCGGTGGTGTAGCCAAGTTCGCGCAGCGCCGCAACTACGTTGCCCTCGGTTTTCCAACCTTCTTCCGTCTCGAATTCGCCGCTCAGATCTTCGTCGAGCTTGGTCGGTTCTCCCGCCGTAAACAGGGCCAGGACTTTCAATTGCTTCTTCGCCATTACTTCGTCCGTTTGAATTTGCCGGTAAACAAATAGTTCATCACCAGCGTGGTGATGTAAGCCGACACTTGCAGGTTTTGCTGCACGTCATCGACTTTGATGTGAAGGTTCAACTCGTCGCAACGCTCAATCAATCGCGCGAGCAATTTGTTGATTCGATATTTTTTCTCGTTGGTCCATTGGCAGACGGAGTTCATCAGTTGCCGGCGGCGCTGGCGCAGGTAAACGGATGCCTTCATTCGATCCGCCACCTCCGGCCCCGCTGCAAAGAGCTGCTTCAGATCATTGTCGTAAAAATCGGGATACGAATCCTCGTAGAGCTTTCGCTTCCGCGCGTAGTGCGTCTTGAGTTTGACGTTGAGGCAGTCGTGGTCTTCCACCCGATACTGGGGTTGATGCGTCGGTGGTTTTCCGGCAATCGAGCGCATCAACTCGTCCAGATATTCCAGCTTCTGTAATGCCTTCCAACCCTTGTAGCGCTCGCGCCAATCCAATCCTGGCGTCAGCCACACCGCGAACGTCTCCGCGAAATCTTCATCCGGATGGCTTTGCGCGTACCAGTCGTCGAGGTGCATCACGTACGATCGGCTGTAAGGCCGCGGCCGATAAAACTGCGGCGTCTCCTCCGTCGAAGTCAGCCCGAAGGTCTGTTGCCACTTTTTCTTTCGGTAAAGCTGGTAGGCG
>DATHKK010000690.1:0-2196 GCA_035489355.1 Candidatus Limnocylindria bacterium | reverse complement strand
TTATGCGGTTATCGCGGTCGGTGCGGATTGGCCGCAGTTTCGCGGGCCGGATGGACAAGGGCACGCCGATGTTCGCCAGGTTCCCACGGCGTGGGGGCCGACGAACATCGCCTGGCAAATTCAAGTTCCCGGCAGCGGCTGGTCCTCGCCCATCATTCGCGGCGATCGGCTTTATCTGACGACCGCAGTCCCGAGTGGTGGCAATCAATCCCTGCGCGCGCTCTGCTTCGACAAACGCACCGGGAAGTCGCTCTGGGAAACGGAAGTTTTTTCCGCGACACCGGTGCGAGGACATCAGAAGAACAGTCACGCCAGCGGAACGCCCGTCGTTGATGGCGAACATCTCTACGTTCACTTCGGTCCTTACGGCACGACGGCGCTCGACCTCGCCGGGAAAGTGCTCTGGCGAAACACGTCGCTGAAATTTTCGTCCGTCCACGGCAACGGCGGCTCACCGGCGCTGGTCGGCGACGCGCTGATCTTCAGTTGCGATGGATCGAGCGATCCATTCCTCGCCGCGTTGAACAAAGCCGACGGCAAAGTGCTTTGGAAAACGCCGCGTAGCATCGGCGCGAAGAAAAAATTTTCATTCAGCACGCCGCTCGCCGTCGGGGTGAACGGCCAGACGCAAGTGGTCAGTTCAACCAGCGGGGGAGTCATCGCTTACGATCCACGTAACGGAAAAGAGATTTGGAAAGTCCGCTATCCGGAGGGCTATTCCGTCGTGCCGCGGCCGGTGTTTGGCCACGGGTTACTTTTTGTTTCCAGCGCGTTTGACCGGCCCGTGCTCTACGCGATTCGCCCGGACGGCCAGGGAGATCTGACTCAAACCCATGTCGCCTGGAGCATCAACAAAGGCGCGCCAAACACGCCTTCCCCGCTTCTGGTGGGAGACGAAATTTACTTCGTGTCCGATTCCGGGATCATGACTTGCGCCGACGCGAGGAAAGGGACCGTCCATTGGCAGGAACGCATTGGTGGCAACTACTCCGCTTCGCCCGTGTTCGCCGGCGGAAAGATTTTTGTGCAGAGCGAGGAAGGCGTCGGGACCGTGCTCAAGCCGGGCAAGACCTTTGCGGTTCTATCGAAAAATGATTTGAAGGAGCGAACCCTGGCTTCGTACGCCATCGATGAAGGAGTCATTTTCATTCGCGGCGCCCAGCATCTGTTCCGCATTCAACAACCGATCCCGGCACGGTAAAGCTGAGCGCTGCCGCCCGATGCATCGCGCCTTCGCAACGGCGCACCCACAAATAAACAGCCGGCCACTTGCGTGACCGGCTGTTTGATTCTTCGCGGCGATTATTTGGCGGGCGCGGCGGGCGCGGCTTCCTTCTTCTTGTCCGCTGCGAGCGCGGCACGCTCGTCCTTGTCTAGCTTGCCATCGCCGTTCTTATCGTACTTCTTGATTTCTTCGGCGGTCGGCTTGGCGCGCTTCGGCTTCGCTGGCGCTGCATCATCCGCGGCCGAAAGTGACAAGGTGGTGATGGCCGCAATCGCAACCATAAGGAACGTGAACTTCTTCATACTGTGTGTTTTTGTGTATTGCCGAGCCGCTTCCAGACGGCCCTTAACTGCCTCAGCACTTCAGACTGGAATCCAATCCACTGCGATTGCATCTGGACTTCCAGGCAAACGCCGGATTCGGCGCTGAAAATTTTCTGTTGCCCGGCCAAGTCCTCGAACCGCTTCACCGCGACTCTGAACTCGTATCCGCACGATATCAGTGCAGCAATTGACGAACGTCTTCGCGCGAGGGTTACACCAAGCTCACGATCGGAGAGAAAACCGAACATTTCCGGCGGCCTCGACCATTTGCTCCACGGAAATGCTCTTCATGCAGCGAAAGTCGATGGGGCAATCGCGCAAAAAACAGGGCGCGCACGCCGCCGCGCCGGGCACGATTTGGTGCGGCGATTTGTCCATGAACGCCGGACCGGTCAGTTCTGGCGAAGTGCTCCCAAAGGGAACGACCACGGGCGTACCGAGCGCTGCCGCGACATGCATTGGTCCGGTGTCATTCGTCAGCACGAGTTGGCAGGCCTTCAAGGCGGCGCACAATTCGCGGAGGGTGGTTTGGCCCGCGAGATTGGTGACGCGCGCCGAAGGAGCCTTCGCTGAAATTTCCGCGGTAAGTTGCTCGGTCAACGAAACGTCCGCGCGACCTCCCAGCAGGAGCCAATCGCAACCAGTCTT
>DATHKK010000689.1:0-3511 GCA_035489355.1 Candidatus Limnocylindria bacterium | reverse complement strand
CCTCTTCCAACTTGTCTTTGCAAAACGGCATTTCTACTGTCGTGACGAAATTCATGAAACCATCCCGGCGCCACTTCTTGAAAGCAACTGGCCTCGTCTGCGGCGCGGCCAGCTTGCCGTCCTGGATCGTTGAAACCCAGGCAGCAGAGGCGGCGGCCATCAATAAAGACAAGCTCGCCGACGTAGCCCTCCCGCTGGCGAAGAAGCTCGGCGCGACCTACGCGGACATCCGCATCAATCGCTACCGCCACGAATCAATCTCCACGCGCGAAGAGCGGGTGCAAAACGTGTCGCGCTCGCAAAGCTTCGGTTTTGGCGTGCGCGTTCTGGTCAAGGGCGCGTGGGGTTTTGCTGCGAGCCACCTCGTGACGCCGGAATCGGTGCGGCGCATCACGGAGCAGGCAGTCGAGATCGCCCGCGCCAATGCCATGTTTCAACGCCGCCCGGTCGAAATGGTTTCCACGCCGCGTGTCGTCGCGAAATGGAAGAGCGCCTTCGAGAAAGATCCATTCGACGTTGCGACGGAAGACAAAGTGGCGTTTCTGCTCAAGCTAAACGAGACTGCCATGAAGGCCCAAGGCGCGAGCTTCGTGACTTCCAGTCTATCATTTAGCAACGAGCAAAAGTATTACGCTTCCACCGATGGCTCACGGATCGAGCAGTACCTCATTCGCTCGAATCCTTCTCTGACCGTCACCGCGGTGAATCGCAGTACGGGAGATTTCCAAACGCGCAGCGCCCTGCCGGGACCGAAAAACATCGGCTACGAATACATGGAGAAATATCCGTGGCTCAAGGAAGCGGAGCAGGCCGGTGAAGAAGCTGTCGCGAAACTGAAGGCGAAATCCGTCGAGCCGGGCCAATACGATCTTGTCATTCATCCCTCGAATCTATGGCTGACGATTCACGAAACCGTCGGGCACTCGACGGAATTGGACCGCGCGCTGTTGTGGGAGGCGAATTACGCCGGCACCAGTTTCCTCACGCCCGACAAGACCGGCAAACTTCAGTTTGGATCGACTCTCTGCAACTTTTTTGCGGACCGCACTCAGCCCGAAGGCTGTGCCACGGTGGGCTACGACGACGAGGGCGTGCCCGGCCAGCGCTGGCATCTGGTGAAGGACGGCTTGTTCGTGGATTGGCAGACGACGCGCGATCTCGCACCTCTCATCGGGCAAAAAAAATCTTATGGCTGCCTGCACGCGGACAGTTGGGGCAGCGTGCCGTTCCCTCGCATGCCCAACGTGTCGCTCGAACCTGCGCCCGTGAATGCGGGACTCGACGACCTCCTCGTCGGCGTGGACAACGGCATTTTGATTTACGGCAACGGGAGCTGGTCGATCGATCAGCAGCGATACAATTTTCAATTTGGTGGCCAGACATTTTGGGAAATCAAAAAAGGAAAACTCGGCAGTATGCTGCGCGACGTCGCTTATCAATCCCGCACGACGGATTTCTGGCGCTCCTGCGATGGTCTAGGCGGCCAGGTGACTTACGAGATCAACGGTTCCGCTAACGACGGCAAGGGCGAGCCTGGGCAGTCGAACGCGGTGAGCCACGGCTGCCCGATCGCGCGCTTCCGCCAGGTGAACGTTCTGAACACGGGAGCAAAGAAAGCTTAACGCCATGCTCACTGAGAAAGAATCGAAAGCGATCTGCGAGAAGCTGCTCAGCTACACCAAAGCCGACGACGCGCAGGCGAACGTGGACAGCGAAGATTTTTCGCACCTGCGTTTCGCAGCCAACGCCTTCGCCACCAGCGGACGCCGCGAAAATGTCACGGCCACAGTCACAGTTTGGATCGATCGCAAGCGCGGTTCCTCGACGGCCAACAACGTTGACGATACTTCGCTGAAGACGGCCGTGGTGGAAGCGGAACGGCTCGCGCGCCTTTCGCCCGTGGACAAGGAATATGTGCCGACGCTCGGGCTACAGCGTTACAAGCCGACAAACGCTTACGTCGAAGCGACGGTGAACATTTCGCTGGCTGAGCGCGCGCGGGCCATCGATGAGATTATCCGCGGCTGCGAAAAGGCCGGCGTGATCGGCGCGGGATTTCACCATGCGACCGGCGTCGCTCATGGTTCAGGCACGAGGAACGGAAACTTTTATTTTCATCGATCGAGCCTCGCCGGCCTTTCCGTCACGGCCCGAACTCCCGACGGCAGCAGCTCCGGCTATTTTCTGCGCAACCATTTCGACGTGGCGAAGCTGGACACCGCACGCATCGGGCGCGAGGCGGTTCAGAAAGCCGTCAGCTCGAAAACGCCACGCGCGATCCCGGCCGGCGTTTATCCGGTGATTCTTGAACCACAGGCGGCGGATGATCTCATCCGTTTTGGTTTCGATGCGCGTAGCGCCGACGAAGGACGCAGCGCGTATTCCGCTCCGGGCGGCAAGACGAAGTTGGGCGAAAAAATCTTCGACGAACGCCTGAGCGTTTGCAGCAATCCGTGGCACCCGGATTTGCCCGGCTCACCCGCCGCGCAAGAGGGAGTGCCCGCCGAAAAGATCTATTTCGTACGCAGTGGTGTTTTGGAAAACCTCCATTACTCGCGCTACTGGGCTAAGGAAAAGGGCAAAGCGCCGACGCCGGGACCAGTGAACACGATCATCGAAAGCACAGCGCCAACTGCTAGCGTGGAAAAAATGATCGAGGCGACCGAGCGCGGTTTGCTCGTGAGCCGTTTCTGGTACATTCGCTCGGTCGATCCGCGCGCGGCGCTCTTCACGGGGCTGACGCGCGACGGCGTTTGGTGGATCGAGAATGGAAAGATCCAATATCCTGTCCGCAACTTTCGCTTCAACCAGAGCGTGCTGACGCTGCTGGCCCCGGGAAATGTCGAAATGATTGGTCCGGTCGAACGCGTCAGCAGTTCCGAATCGCAAGGCCGCGCTGCCTCGCTCACTCCGGCGCTCAAGGTAAAGGAGTTTCACTTCAGCTCGCAGTCCGAGGCTGTTTAGCTTTTGTCATCGGCGGGCGCGCGTCCCTTGACGCGGCTTTCAATTTGCTTACCCGTGCGCGAATGTCGAAAGCCAATGGCTCGTTGTTCAATTCCAAGACAGCAGGGCTGCGTGCATTGTTGATTTGCCTCCGAATGCGCCTGTTTTCATCCACCATGAAACAGTTTCTCGGTTGCGTGCTGATGGCGTTCGTCATCTGCCACGCGCGAGCGGCGGGTCTGGACCGCAACGCAAATTCGCTGAATGACGTCTGGGAGCTTGTTTATGGGACACTGGCTCCCGGGAATGATTCCGATGGCGACGGATTTACCAATTCTCAGGAAAGCGCGGCTGGAACCAACCCATTCGATCCGCTGTCACATCCTTCGCGGATTTCGGCCACACCGTGGCCTTCGTCCATCGCTCGCTTCGATTGGAACAGTGTTGCAGGCAAACGTTACCATCTCCTTTCACGCACCAACGTCGCCGCTGGAGCTTGGGTGACGAATGTGTCTTTTGTCGGGGGTGGTCTGGCGAGCTCGGTATCCATTTCTTCCACGAGTGCATT
>DATHKK010000688.1:0-3373 GCA_035489355.1 Candidatus Limnocylindria bacterium | reverse complement strand
CGCAGAACAAATTGAAGCACTCGTTGGAAGCAAACGTGCCAGCCAATGCGCGTATCGATCCCGACGCGGGCGTATTCCTCTGGACGCCGACGCGCGAGCAGGCACCCAGCACGAACTTGATCACGATCCGTGTGACCGACGACGGCGCGCCCGCGCTGAGCGATACGAAGAGCTTCACCGTGATCGTGAAAGACTTTGTCGAGTTGATCGCAGGCTCTGCCGTGATGCGCGCCGGGACCAGCAACAGCGTGTCGTTGGAAATGATTTCGAGCGCGTCCCTGACGGAGTTTCATTGCGTGCTGAGTTATCCCGACGCGCGCCTGACCAACCTGACGTTCGAATCGCTCGCGCCCGGCACAGCACTCGTCGCGTTGAGCAGCTTCGAACCGAATGCGGCCACGCTCAGCGTCGTGGCGCTGCCGGGCCAGGCGCTGCAAGGCACACAGGAAATCGCGCGCCTGCACTTCACCGCCGTGGCGGGCCAGGGTTCGGCGCTCGTGTCGTTGCGCTTCGATGAGATGACCTGCACCCGTCTCCACGCAGGCCTTGCGCCGTCGTATCTCGCCAACACGGGAAACGTCGCGATCATCGCGGAACAACCTTTTCTCACGGCGTTGCAGGCGAACAACGGCCAGCGCTCGCTGTTGCTCTATGGCAAAACCAACACGCCTTACTGGGTGGATTTCACGACCAATTACATCGATCAACCGGACTGGATCGGCTGGCGTCAGATCATCATGACGAACCTCGTCGAAAGACTGGAGGGCCTACATGAAAACGCGCCGATGATCTTCTACCGGATGCGCGAGTGAGCGGCACGGCGTGAAAAGTAGGGCGCGGCGCTCCGCGCGCGCCGACACACCCTGCCGCCAACGGTTTGCGGATCACAGTCCTCTGCGTGCTTCCCATCTCACGCCACCGTTGGCGGCGCGAAGCCTTCGCGATAATCACGCGACACGATTTCGCTGTTCGCCTTGTCGTGATTGGTGAAGCGGAAGTTCGCGGCGTCCCACCGCAATTCCTGGCCCGGAAAACGCGTCGCCTTTACCGCGAGCAAGGCCGGCTCCGTGATGCGCCAGCCGATGTCGAATGGCGTCCAGAGCGGTTTCTTGTCCCCGAGACAATTGTCGGCCCAGTCCTTCCAGTGATTGCGCGGAGCCACTTCGGGCATCGGTTCATCGGTCACTTTCTGGCCTTTGCGGAAGATGGTGATCGCGCCATCCGCCTGCAGCAGCAACGTGCCTTCTTCACATACGACCATGGTGTGGTTCGCACCGGGCTTCACGGGCGGCAGGTTCAACGCGGCAAAGGACGGCAGCAATGCATCATCGTTGTAATGCACAACGAACTTCTCGCGGGTGAATTTTCCGCCGCCGGCATAAGTGATGGTGCTCTCGTTGTGCGATGTGTGCCCTGTGTTCGACGGTCGAGGCGTGTGGGTGATGACCGCCTCGGGCGACGGCAAGTCATAAGCAAAGTAAAGCAGGTCGAGCAGATGACAGCCCCAGTCGGCCAACTGGCCGCCGCCCGTCTCCCAATAGGCGCGCCAGCGACGTGGCGCAACATCTTCGCTGTAGGGCAGGTCTGCGGTGAGCGGCCCGCGCCACAAGTCCCAGTTCAAATACTCCGGCACCGGCTGGGCCGGAGTGTAAGTGCTCCACGGATCCGAAAAGTAATGCCCGCGTGATACACCGCCAGTCCAGACCCAGGCTTCGACCGGACGGCCCAGTTGGTTCTTGCGCAGGATTTCCACGGACTGCATGCGACCCTTGAGGCAGGCGCGCTGATTGCCCATCTGAGTGACGAGTCCCGGCCGCGCCTTGAGTCCGTCGCGGATCATTTTGAGTTCGGCGAGCTGATGTACCAGCGGCTTCTGCCCGTAAATATGTTTGTTGTGCTTCAATGCGGTCAGCATGGCCGTGGCGTGATGAAAGTCCGGCACGTCCACGAGCACCGCGTCGAAATCACCCACACGATTGGCGAAAGCCTCACGGTAATCGCCGAGCGTCCACGAGTTTGGATGCTGCTTTTTGATTTGATCCAGTTCGCGGCGATCCACATCGCAAAACCCGGCCCATTCCACTTGCGGATGGCCCTTCAAACCGCTGCGCTGCAAACCGCCGATGCCGCCGACACCGATCTGGAAAAGTCGCAGCTTGCTGTTCTTGTTGACCTGCGCCCGCGCTGGCAGCGAGAGCGACGCGATACCGGCGGTGACAATCGCGCCGGTCTTGAGAAAGCTTCGGCGCGTGACGGGAGAGAAAGAATGAGTTTGTGGCTTCGTTTGCATAATGGTTCGCCCGCATCATGCACTGAGGACCGAACGGCTCAAGCAAAGGATCGAGCCCGAAAAGGGAGTCGTGTTCCACAAACCCTCAGCCAATGGGTAACGGCGGCTACATCAAGTGAATGCGAGCAGCACGCGATGATCGGGAAATGCCTTTCGCGATCGTGCTTTGAGGCGACCTCAACGCGGCGTTCCCTGGCAGCCTTAAGGAATCTCCACAGTCCGATAGAAGCGGTGAGGTGCGTTACCGACCGCTGCATCGGTGACGGTCGATGGCGCAGAGTTCGTGCTGATCGGTATCCACTGAATTAAATCCTCAGAGCATTCCACGACATACATTTTCCCTGCCTCGCCCTGCACGGAAAGCGTGGCATTGGTTCCTGTTCGGCCCATGAATTGCAGCCGCGCACCATTGGCTCCGGACAGCGATGTTCCCGCTTGTGTCACAAGAAACTGACGCCCGCCGATATTGATGCTCGCGGTGCGCGTCGGCGCATCGGTGTTCGGCGCCAATCGATAAGTCATAGTTCCATTGCCCCAGTTGGTCAGACCAGAAAGGATCGTAATCCAGCTACTCGTCTCGACCACGTTCCAGGGACAGCCGGCTCCCGTCGTGACTGTCACTGTGTTGGTCGCGTCCGCCGCTTCGTGCATGCGATTGGTCGGCGACAGAGCAATACCGCAGTTCGAGTTGGTCCCGGGAACGAATTGAAATTGATCAATCCAAGCACGATCCTGTCCCGCGGCAATCGACCCGTTCTTTATGTAGGTCAATTCGAGCCAATGAAGTCCGGCGCCCAACGTCACGGTGCGTTGCTGCCAATCCACTTCGCCGGAGATCTTTGATTGCTCCGTTCCATTCACGTGGAAGCGCAACGTATCGTTGTTCGGTTCCGAAGAAACCTTCCACCAGAAGGTGAGTGTTCCCGGTCCGGTGATGCCGGTTTGCAAGCCACTGCTGGAGCTATCGCCGATGGGGCCACTCCGGGCGGCGTCCACTCCGTCGTGGGTCACGTTTGTTTGTCCCAACCATGGATTGCTCTGGCTTGTATTCCAAACAATCGCAGTTCCGGCGGTATCAAGCGC
>DATHKK010000687.1:0-3910 GCA_035489355.1 Candidatus Limnocylindria bacterium | reverse complement strand
CGCACGAGACTGCAAGCAAAGCGGCGCTCGTCGGCGGAACGACGACCTTTATCGAGATGATTTGCCCGGGGCGCGACGAGAAGCCGCTGGAGGCTTTCGAGCTTTGGCTGGGCAAGGCGCGCGGGCAGAGCGCGTGCGACTTCACGTTTCACATGGGCGTGACGCGTTTTGATGCGCAGGTGGAGAAAGACTTTCGCGAAATCGTGAAGCGCGGCATCAGCAGTTTCAAAGTGTTCCTCGCCTATAAGGGCGCGCTCGGCGTCAATGACGAAGAACTCTACAAAACCCTGCGGCTCGCCAAGGAACTCGGAGTGATCACCACGGCGCATTGCGAAAACGCCGACCTGATTCTCGAACTTCAGAAGAAGCTGCTCGCCGAAGGCAAGACCGGCCCCGGCTATCATTACTGGAGCCGCCCGCCCGTGGTCGAAGCCGAGGGCGTGCATCACCTGATGACCTTCGCCGAGATGACGGGCGCGCACGTTTACATCGTGCATCTCAGTTGCGAGGAGTCGCTGCGCGAAGCCACGCGCGGTGCCGAGCGCGGCGTGAACGTCTGGGTCGAGACGCTCATTCAATATCTGCTCTGTGACCGCACCGACGCCGAGCCGGATTTTGAAGGCGCGAAGTTCGTCATGTCCCCTCCGCTGCGCGACAAGAAAAACCAGGACGTGCTGTGGAACGGCTTGAAGCAGGGACTCGTCGCCACACTCGCCACGGATCACGCGCCGTTCGACTTCGCCACGCAGAAGCAGATGGGCCGCGGCGATTTCACCAAGATTCCCAACGGCATTCCCTCGCTGGAGGATCGCATCAATCTCTACTTCACCCACGGCGTGCAACGCGGACGCATCGACCTCCACACGTTCGTGAACACGGCCAGCACGCAGACGGCGAAGCTCTTCGGCCTGTTCCCGCGCAAGGGTGCCATCCAGCCCGGCGCGGATGCCGATCTTGTGGTGTATGACCCGAAGTATCGCGGCAAGATCTCCGCGAAGACGCACGCCATGAACCTCGACTACAACGCCTTCGAGGGCTGGGACATCGAAGGCCGCCCTAGCGCCGTTACCGTGCGCGGCAAAATCGCGGCGCGCGATGGGAAGTTCGTCGGCGAAGTCGGGCGCGGGAAACTTTTGGAACGCCAACCAAACCATTTCTGATTTATGGATCCATTCCTCAGAGCCGCGATTGATGAAGCGAAGAAGGGCCTCGCGAGCGGTGGCATCCCCATCGGCTCCGTGCTGGTGTGCGATGGCAAGATTCTCGGCGCGGGCCACAACCAGCGCGTGCAGCACGGCAGCGTGATTCATCACGGCGAGATGAACGCGCTGGAGAACGCCGGACGGCACCCGGCCTCCGTCTATCAGCGCAGCGTGATTTACACGACGCTCTCGCCGTGCCCGATGTGCAGCGGGGCGATTGTGCTCTACAAGATTCCGCACGTCATCGTGGCGGAGAACAAGACGTTCATGGGCGCTGAAGAATACCTTCGCTCGCAAGGCGTACGAGTGGACGTGCTGCAAAACGAGGAGTGCATTCAACTGATGCGCGACTTCATCGCGAAGAACCTCACGCTCTGGAACGAGGACATCGGCGTGTGAAACTGCGGCAACCAGGTAGGGAGCGCTGTCCTCAGCGCGCCAAGACAAGCCGAACGCGTTTGCACAATTCGCGGCGCGGTGAGGACACCACGCCCTACCACCACGGGATGACGCGATGACTTCAGCCACGACACAAGATGCAGAGCTGGAAACTTCGCAGGGCCTACGAAGCACTCTCATCAATGCCGACCTCGCGCCGGTGCCGCAGGCGCAGCGCAAGTGGGGCATGTTGAGCTTCGCCGCGCTGTGGATTTCCATGTCCGCGTGCATCCCGACCTACATGCTCGCGTCGGGATTGATCGATCCGAAGATTGGGATGAACTGGTCGCAGGTCATCCTTACGATTTTTCTCGCCAACCTCATCGTGCTCGTTCCGATGGTGCTCAACGCGCACGCCGGCACGAAGTATGGAATTCCGTTTCCCGTTTATTGCCGCGCGTCGTTTGGCACGCGCGGCGCGAACATTCCGGCTTTGTTGCGTGCGCTCGTCGCGTGCGGCTGGTTCGGTATCCAGGCCTGGATTGGCGGCAGCGCGATTTACAAAATCCTCGGCGTCTTCATGCCGTCCATGATGACCGGGCAACCGCTGCCGGTGCTCGGCATCACGCTCGCGCAGTTTTTCTGCTTCCTGTTTTTCTGGGGCATCAACATGTGGGTCATCTATCTGGGCATCGATTGCATCCGCTGGCTGCTGAACATCAAGGCGCCGTTGCTCATCGCGCTGGGATTGCTGCTGCTCGGCTGGGCGTATCGCAATGCGGGCGGGTTCGGGCCGATTCTCTCGCAACCGTCGGCGTTTGACGCGGGCCAGGCGAAGGCGGGCCAGTTCTGGATTTACTTTTTCCCGGCGCTCACTGGCATGGTGGGTTTTTGGGCGACGCTGTCGTTGAACATCCCTGACTTCTCGCGTTACGCGAAAACGCAACGCGACCAGATCATCGGCCAGGCCATCGGCCTGCCGGCAACGATGGCGCTCTACGCATTCATCGGTGTCGCGGTCACGTCGGCCACGACGATCATTTATGGGCAGACCATCTGGGATCCAGTGGATGTCCTGACGCGCTTCAAAAATCCCGTCGTGCTGGTCGTCGCCATGCTCGCGCTCTGCCTCGCCACGCTCGCGACTAACATCGCCGCGAACGTCGTCAGTCCGGCCAATGACTTCGCGCATCTTGCGCCGAGGAAGATTTCGTTTCGCATCGGCGGCTGCATCACGGGCATCATCGGCGTCGTGATGATGCCGTGGAAGCTGCTCGCGAACCCGGAGAGTTATATTTTCGACTGGCTGGGCGGCTATGGCGCGCTGCTCGGCCCGATTGGCGGCATCCTCATCGCCGATTATTTTGTCTGCCGTCGTTGCCGACTGAATCTGGGCGCGCTCTACAAATCCGATGGTGAGTATCGTTACACAAACGGCTTCAACATCGGGGCGATTGTCGCGTTCGTGCTGGGAGTGTTGCCCAGCCTTCCGGGTTTTCTCGTTCAGGTGAAGCGCTTGAACCCCGATAGCGTTCCGCCGTTCCTTGTCAGCCTGTTCCACTACGCCTGGTTCATCGGCTTCGCGCTCGCTTTTGTCACCTATATCATTGCGTTTCAAATCCGGCAGCGTGCTGGTCGCGCGGCTGTTCATTCGTCTTAGCCATGTTCTCCGGAATTAACGCAAAGACGCAAAGACGCAAAGGCGCAGAGCCGGGAAGACGGCTTGGAAAACGGTCGTCAAATGATGTGCCTGAGATGGGATCGTTCCAATGTCCCTCCGTTCCCGCGCCTTTGCGTCTTTGCGTTAAAAACAATTTGCCCTGACCGCAGCACTACGAATCTATCCTGAACAAAAATGAAAACGCCCACGCTTCCTCCATTCGCTTACCAACCGAAGCCTTACACCGGCCCGTCCGCCGACGATGTGCTCGCGCGCCGGAAGCAGGTGCTGAATCCCGGCCTGTTCCTCTACTACAAAAAACCGATCATGTTCGTGGAGGGGAAGGCGCAGTACATTTTCGACGAGAAGGGGCGGCGCTATCTCGATGCGCTCGGCGGCATCGTGACCATCAGCGTCGGGCATTGTCATCCGCATGTCGTGGCGGCGGCGAATAAGCAGAACGAAACGCTCCAGCATTCCACGACGATTTATCTGCATCCGAACATCGTGGAGTTCGCGGAGAAGCTCGTCTCGAAAATGCCGTCACCGCTCAAGGTCTGCTACTTCGTCAACTCCGGCTCCGAGGCCAACGACCTCGCGCTGCTCATGGCGCGGCTCTACACCGGCAACTATGACGTCATAGTTGCCGGTGTAGAGCCGCGCCATGAGC
>DATHKK010000686.1:0-2096 GCA_035489355.1 Candidatus Limnocylindria bacterium | reverse complement strand
GTGTAAATGCTGTCGGAAGCGCCGGTCTCCATTTCGGGAATGACGGGCGCGCCGGGCCACATTTCATCCGCTACACGTTTAAGCGCCTTGAACACGTCGGGGCGCAGCGGCGGTGGCGGCATGGGTTTCTTCGAAGACGCGGCATCGGCGCGTTCGATTTTCACTTGTGGATCGGCGAAGATTCGCGCGAGCTCCTGTTGAATTTCTTCGGGCGAGTGGCCGGGGAGAATGCGGCAATTCACGATGGCTTCGGCGCTTTGCGGAAGAGCGTTATTCGCGTGGCCGGCGTTGAGACGCGTGGCGACGCAGGTAGTGCGCATGGTCGAGTTGAAACGCGGATCGGCGGACAGACGGGCAATCGCCGCGGGGTCCGGCGTCGCGCGCAGGATCGCCTTCATGTCCTCGCCGCGTTGGCCTTTTTCGAGAGTGGCCATCTGCTCAAAGTACGCGCGCGTGACGTTATTCAGCTCGAACGGAAAGGGCGAGTGCTCCAATTTTCCCAAGGCGCCGGCGATGTGATAAATCGCGTTGTCCGGAACCGGCAGCGAACTGTGGCCACCCTTGTTGCGAGCGGTGAGCGCGAAATCGGCGTAAATCTTTTCGCTGGCTTCGACATCGACGTTGACGGGTTTGCCACGCTCGGTCACGACGCCGCCTCCGTCGGGGTTCAGGACAAATTCGGCGTCCACGAGCTGACGGCGATTCTTCAGCAACCAATCCACGCCATTCGCGACACCGCTCTCTTCTCCCGCCGTGAGCGCGAGGACGATGTCGCGATTCGGCACGAAGCCTTCCTGCTTGTAGCGGATCAGGGTCGCGACCAGGATGGCATCGTTTGATTTCATGTCCTGGGTGCCGCGTCCGTAGAAATAGCCGTCCTTTTCGATGAATTGGAATGGATCGGTGGTCCAGTCTTCGCGGCGCGCTTCGACTACGTCGAGGTGGCAGATGATCAGGACAGGTTTGAGTGAGTTTCCGTTGGCGGCACGCAGCCGCACGACGAGATTGCCTTTTCGCGCGTCGGGACCGGCGATGGTCAAATCCGCGGCGGGGAAGCCCGCATCTAGAAAGCGCTGTTTCATCGCCTCGGCAGCCGCAGTCGTGCTGCCGGCCGAATCGGTGGTGTTGATTTCTATGACTTGGCGGAAAATGGCGCGTGGGAGTTTGTCATCTGCCGCAGATGCGCCGCACGCAAACAGTAGGAGCGCCGCGATGGTTTTCAAGGCTTGGCGCCTTCCTTGGAGCAGACCAGCGTCAGATCGGCTTCGCCTTTTTCGGTGACGATGTGGCTTTTGGTGGTCAGCGTTTGGCCATCTTCGGAAAGTTCCCAGCGGTCGTCAATTTGCTCGACCTCGCCTTTGGAATTCTTCATGTCGGTGTGAACGACGAGGGCCGCTCCGTCCCAATAGGCCCGGCTCTGCGCGTTGCGGCCATTGATCACGTTATTGGCCGTCGAGCCGTCCGTGAAATAACTGATGTCGGAAATAGAGGTTTGGGAGCTGGTGGTTTGGACGGTGTGGAGGTTGAGCGTGGGGTCGTGGTGGTCCACGGTCCGGACGATGATGTCGGGGGTTTTAAAGCCGTGAAATTCGCTTTTCGCCTTGATCATCCGCCAGCGCCCTGAAAAATCGGGCTTCGCCTGGCAAACGGCTAGCACCGGCAAGCAGAAAAACAAAAGGAATCGACGAGTCACGTCCACCATGATAGAGAGTCCTAGGGTGTTACGGCCACATCTAGAGAGTGGTGGTGGCTCGTTCTGATAGCCTGGCGTTACTCTTCCAGGAGGCGCTAACAGTGGTGGTGAGGATCTGTGCGGGGCGGCAGCGGTTGGGCGATCCGCAGGTGTTTCGCGCACAGATGCGCAATGCCCTGGAGGCAGCCGAAAAAGCGGCGCTCGCGTATGGATATGCGGCGGAGGATCTGGGGACGGTGCTCCAGGCCGTGGCCGCGTTTTTGGACGAATCCCTGCTGAACGCGCAAAACCCACAATTTGCCGGCTTATATGAGGAGCTTTTCGGAATACGGGCGGCCGGCGAGAGCTTTGTTCGCAATCTCGACAGGCTCGTCGAACGATCCGATTCGTCGACCGTTGCGGA
>DATHKK010000685.1:0-3068 GCA_035489355.1 Candidatus Limnocylindria bacterium | reverse complement strand
CCTGACGCCGGTCCCAGGTTCGCCCTTTGCGGCGGGGCACGAGCCCACCTCCGTGGCCGTGAGCCCGAATGGAAAATTCGTCTACGTGACCAACAATATCGTCCAATTTTCAGACTTATCCGGCGGTGTGTCAGCATTCGTCGTCAACGCTAACACCGGCGCCCTGACACCGGTTTCCGGCTCGCCGTTCGCAGCGGGACTGGAGACATTCGGGGTGGCCATCCACCCAAGTGGTCGGTTCGCTTATGTGGCAAATGGCCTCTCGAACGACGTCTCTGCTTTTAGCATTAACGCCAAGACCGGCGCCCTGACGGCGGTTCCCGGTTCGCCGTTCGCGGCGGATTTTGGTTCCATCTCAGTGGCATTGAGTCCGAATGGTCGGTTCGCCTACGTGGCGAATGTTGCCGCCTCCAACGTTTCGGCGTACGCCGTCAATAGGACCACCGGTGCTCTGACGCCAGTCCCCGGTTCGCCATTCGCAACAGGAACGAGTCCCTTCTCGGTGGACGTGAGCCCGGATGGCCAGTTCGCGTACGTTGCCGATCAAGTCTCCTTCGATGTTTCAGCGTACGCCATCGACGCGGCTACGGGTGCTCTGACCCCAGTTCCCGACTCTCCTTTCGCGGCAGGACGTTTTCCCACTTCGGTGACCACCATCGCACCCGCGAAAAGCTGCAAGCACGACGATGAGGAACGTGATCGCGACGAGCGGCATGACGATGACGAGCAACGCGAAGGTCGCTGGCAAAATGATGAGGAGCATGGGGACCACTTCAGATTCCAGAGAAAGCACGGTTGCCACCACTTCGGCGAGACTGATTTCGAGGAGCATGACAATGCCGATGCGCACGCGAGGGAGCGCGGCGGCCTTTAGAAGTCGTGTCCGTGAAGGGTAGTGCTCACTGTTTCAATCTCGTCAAATTGGCGATAAACGACCGTACCCATGTCGTCCCGCCATCATTCGAGTACAACTCCTCGTATTGGTGCGAACCCGGTTTGATGTCGGACCACACGGCCCTCACGAGAATCGTCCTTTCATTCACGGTGTCCTGACCAGTCAGCACGATTCGGCCATCCTTGAGTTCACCGATATTCGACGACGACGCGGACAATGTTCCGACTTTGCTGTTGACGAACGACTGACTCCACTGGTGCGCGCTCGGGTTGTACAGGAAGAGCGAGAGGCCTTCCCAGTGGCCCTTCGGCCCATCCGCTTCGATCTCCTCGAGTTCCGCCTTGCCATCCCACACTTTGCGCACAGTCACGGTTCCATTCAATTCAACGGAATCCGAACCGCTCGCGAACGGATCGAGAGTTCTCTTAATGTGGGTGTGCCACACGCCAATATTGAAATCAAAGTCGTGTTGCCCGTCGTGCGCCGCGGCTGGCGGCGCAGGGGAGCCAGCGGTCTGCGCATGCCCGTCAATGAGGCTGGCGCCGGCGAACAGCAGCGCGCATAGGCCGGCGGAAAACGTCAATTTCATCGGATCTACCTCGGGTTTATCAGCGTGCCTCCTAAGGTGTTCTGTAAGGGCCCCATACAAAAGGGCCACGTTGTAAAAATATGGGTGGGCCACTTTGTGGATCCGCGGGTCGGCAGCCGCGCTCGTCTGGCCCGCGTGGTCGACTACCTAGACGAGGCCCGTATTTTCTCCGCTCGGCGGCGGGCCAAATACCAAAGCACCAAACCAGCCGCGATAGCGCCGATCCCCGTCGCAAGCCATTGACCAGAAGCGCCCTGTAACTCAGTGCAATCCGCCACGCACAATATCGGCTTGACGTGCAACACGCCGGCTCCTTGCAACGACCAAAGGGCGCCCAGGGCGATCAGCATCCCGGCGAAGACTCGCAGCGAAACATTAAGCATGAGGCAGTATACGCTCGTGTTGACGCCGATTATTCAACCAGCAACAACCCGCGTTTTTTCTGGGCAGTAGTGTCGATGGTGTTCATCGCTTCGTAGAGTCGTTCCGGCTTGACCAGCCACGGGCCGTATTTCTTGTTGACGTCGAGGATGAGCAGCAAGTCTTCCTGGTCGAGATATCCGGCAATGGGCGAGTGATGACCGGATCTTCGGGATCGGCGGGTTGATTGTTCTATTCTCGCTCTGGCTCACATTCGGATTTAAGCTCGTACTCAACAGTCAGACGGGCGCAGTGCAGCCGTGGTCTGCCGTTGGATTGGGCACGCTGTATGCGACCCGCCTTCGCCGCGTCGCTGCGCTGTCCTGCTCCGCTAACGGTCCGGCCACTGCGTCCTGTGGTGGCGTTCGTCGCGTGCGACTCACCCTGCCTCGCTGCGGCCCAGCCACTACCGAATCGCTACGCTTCCTGCTTCGCTCACGGACCCGCCGCCACTTCGTTTGGCAGCGCTCGCCATAATGTTGCTCGCCCATGTAGTGGCGCTCGGTCCGCCCTCACCTTCGGGACCTTCCCGTCTAGCGCCTCCGCTGAGTCAGCAACCAGGCCGTCAGTTCGGCATTGTCGTATGCTGGATCCCAGGCGTTATGGTCAACATCCGCAAACTCGGTGTAGTGAACGTCCGCCCCGACTGCGCGGAGCGCGGCGGCCATTTTGCGCGATTCCTCCACGGACACATTCCGATCGGCATTGCCGTGGAAAATCCAAATCGGCACAGACTTCAGCTGTTGAGCAACCGTGGTATATCGATCGTTACCCGAGCCCGGGACTATGCTCGGATAGAACACATGACTTTGCTTGCCGGTGAAATCGGACACGAAGCCGCACACCACCACCACTGCGGCAAATCGGTCGGGATGGTGGAAGCTTAAGAACCACGCACCGTTGCCGCCCGCGGAATACCCGGTGAGATAGATCCGGGACGAGTCACCATGAAATTCCGCGACCGTCCTATCGACTTCGGCAAGCGCGGCCTCACCACCCGCCTGCTGCCAGCCTGGCGTGCCATCCGCGTGCGCCTGGGCAAACACCACAATTGCGGGAAATCGCTCCGGATGCGACCGAATCGCCTTTGCCAGCCCGCCGGTCGTCTGCAAATGGCCGTCAGAGCCGTATTCACCGCCGCCATGTAGAGCCAGAATTACGGGC
>DATHKK010000684.1:0-12799 GCA_035489355.1 Candidatus Limnocylindria bacterium | reverse complement strand
GGCCAACAATGCGGTCTTGCCGTTGCGCGAATGTCCCACGGCGGCGATGCGCGCCTTGTCGATTATCTGGAGAGTGATCGCGACATCGACAAGGCGCGCATCGCCGCCGTGGGACATTCGCGCAACGGCAAGACCGCATTGTTGGCCGCGGCTTTTGATGAACGGATTGCGCTCGCGATTCCGCATCAAGCGGGTTGCGGCGGCACAGGACCAAATCGTGTCTCGGAAAAAATGGCCGCCCTTCAGGCGAACGGACGCCCCACGGCGGAGACGATTGCGGTGATCAACAAAAATTTCCCGCACTGGTTCAACGCGAACTTCAAGAAGTTCAACGATACGCCGGCCAAGCTGCCGTTCGATCAGCATGAACTCGTGGCGTTGATGGCGCCGCGTCCGGTGTTGCTCTCGAATGCGGAAGGCGATCAGTGGGCGAATCCCAGCGGGCAGTTTGAGGTGCTGAAAGCCGCGGAACCGGTTTACAAACTGCTCAAAGCTGGCGGCTGCGACGCCACGGAGATGTCGCCGCTGAACAAACTCGTGGACAGCACGCTGGGTTACTACATCCGGCCCGGGAAACACGCGATGACGAGCGGCGACTGGCTGGTGTTTCTGAATTTCGCGGACAAGAATCTCGGGAAGCAGTGAGCGGTTCAAACCTCCGCTACTCGAAAAATGGAAACAGCCGTTTGAGTTCCGCCTTGTTCGGTTGCGCCCCGTATTCGCAAAGCTCAAAAGCTTCGGCGTGCTTTACCTTCTCCGCCTGATCGGCCGGATACCAATCACTCAACTTCGCGCGGAATCGATTTGCGATGGATTGATTCCGACGCGCAAAACCTTCACGCACCGCGAGGTGCCGCGCCTTTTGCTTTTCGGGATCGGCCGGCATGAGGGCAGGGGAACCATTCGCGCCGCCTTCGTAGAACTGCGATTCCATGACCGCCAGCGCGTCGAGCTTTTTATCTATCACTGGATCGATCGAAACAATCACGTCGGGCTGGAACGGATTCGGTTTCTTGAAATTGTCCGGGTAGTAAAAAAACGCCGGGTTGCGCTTCAGGTAAGGCACGTCGGGACAAAAGTGCGGCACCGTCACCATGTAGGCCGCGTCCTGGACCAGCACGCCGGCGTAACGATGATCGGGATGATAATCATTGGGCCGATGCGCGACGACCATGTCCGCTTTCCATTCGCGAATGAGCCGCGTGATCATGCGGCGGTTCTCGATCGTCGGCAAAACCTCGCCGTCGTGGATGTCGAGGATCTCGCCCTGAATGCCGAGCAACTTGTGCGCGGCATCCACCTCGGCCTTGCGTCGGCGCGCCAAGGGTCCGCCCGCTTCGCGCCAATGTCCGATATCGCCGTTCGACACCGACACGAACAACACGTGATGGCCCAGCGCGGCCCAGCGCGCAGCGGTGCCGCTAGCTTGAAGCTCACAGTCGTCCGGATGCGCGCCAAAACAGACAATGCGCAACTTGCCGTCATCCGGCGGCGGCGTGATGGCCGCTTCGCCTGAGTTGAAGTGAAGAAGCGCCGCAAGGAAAAACCCCGCAACCAGACGGCGAAACATCGATCGGTTCATGGAACTCCTTTTATTCGTGAGCATGGGCGTTGGGTGCTTTCTAACCAACCTCGGGTTGGAGTGCCAGAAAACGTTTGGGGGTCGAAACGACGAACCCTTACTGAATGGTGGCGGCCCGTGGTGAAACGTTGTTGGTGCGTGATTCCGCGGTGCTCAAGCTCTTGAGAATTCTTTCCTTGCTCACCGCGTACATCTGGTTCGTAACCAGGTTCAACTCATGCCTCGCGGCCGCGAAATCTCCAGCCGTCCGATGCCAGCGCGCGAAGTGGATGCGCACGCCTTCACGTTCAATCTCGTCCCGCGCAATCTTCAACGCGTCGTTCCAGGCCCGAAACGCATCCTGAATCCGTGGTGGACGAATGCCGTAGTAAGTTTGCGCGAGGTCCGTCGCGAGAGGAAAATTTTCCGGGTCCAGTGCGAGCGCCTTGCGATAAAGTCCCATCGCTTTGGTGAACACCTCTTGCTCGGAAATCTTGAAGTAGTTCGTTGCGTCCATCCGAAACAGGTAAACCGTCGTGGCAAAATTTTGGTAATACACCGGCTCGCTCGGATTCAATTCAATCGACTTTTCGTAGCAGGCAAACGCGTTCGTCACCGGACTATTGTGGCCGTAATAGTTGGCGAGGTTGTTCCAGGGTGCGGGATCTTTTGGATTCAGATCGCGGGCCTTGAGATATTCTTCCTTCGCTTCGTCCTCGCGGCCGATGTCGCCCAGGAAACTGCCGTAAGCCATGCGCGCTTTGGAATGCTTCGGGTTGCGTTCTAGGAAATTTCGGTAGGCTTTCTCGACCGGATCGAAGCGCTGCCGGACGCGCAGACGCAAGGTGGCCGGATCGTCTCCCGCTCCGGTTCCGGTGAATTTTTCATTCTCCGTAATCCAGCGATCCACTTCGGCCTGCGTCGAGTTATCGAGTTCGAGCAGGCGGAGATATTCGCGTTCGATGGGATCGTTCGGGTCCGATACTTCGATCTTCGCGCCGGTCTTTTCGTGAACGAGATTGCTCACCGACGACGGCTGATTCGTCGCGACGAGCACTCCAAGCAAACCTGAAAGAAGCGTGGCCACGGCGAAGAGTAACACGGCGAAGGTGAGGCGCCAGCGTTTCGCTGGTTGTCGCGCGCGCGGAATCAGCGATGCCCGATGTCGCGGGTTACAACACCAGCCGATACCCCACTCCGTAAACTGTCTGGAGAAACCGCGGGCGCTGCGGGTTCGTTTCAATTTTCTGCCGCAACGTCGCGACGGTTTGATCCACCGTGCGGGTGAGCAGATCGGGATGACAATTCCACACCCGCTCCAGCAGTTCTTCGCGCGTGAACGTCGTGGTAGCGTGTTCGTAAAGGTGCGCCACCAGTTCCAATTCCTTCGCGCGCAGTTGCCGTTCGCCATCAGGCGATTCGATGCGGCCGGTGCGGCGATGAATCAGCGAAGGTCCGACACGAAGAACTTCCGGCGCGGCGCTTGTTCTCGTTCGTTCCACCAGGGCGGAACTCCATTCCAGGCTTTCAGTCAGCATGTCCATAAAGAGTGGTTCAGTTGTTCGTCAGAAAATTCAGTCGTGAGATGAGAGGCGCGTCTTCACTCGCGAGTAGAATGCCGCCGCGGCCATTTGGTTCATAAAGCTTGTCCCTTCAGTTCACCGTGGAAATTTCCCGGAACCACCATTGGTGAAACGCCTGGAACGCGTGAAAGTTTCGGTCGCCCAACGCGCGCCGCATTTCCGCCTCGGTTTGCTGCCGCAACATCTGGAGAGCGCTGCGGCGCTGCGCTTCGGAAAGCGTGCCGTTCTGCTTGATGCGGACCTTTTTTTCATCCGCGGCGCGCTGGAACCGCGCCGCGCGTCCATCCCTCTGCGAACAGCTCAGCGGAACCAACTCTTCGTCGTAGCAGGCGAAAGCTCCGCTTCCGGCCTTCGCTATTTCATCCTCCGTGGTATCGAGCGTTGCGTTCATAACCGTTTCCTCGGACGTGATTCTCGCAGGAATGCTCCCGCCATTTGTCAGTGGTTTGTAAATTTTCCGTCAGGACTTTTTCACCGGAGTGGCAGCCGGCCCGCGCTCTCCTGAATCCATGAGTTGATGCTCGTAATGCCGGAGCCGGAGCCTGGATAGGCGGTCATGGTGACTTTCGCCTTGAAGGCCGCGTCGTCGACCTTGCCGCTGGCAAACGCGTCGATGTCACTCTTCCTGGCTCGCAACGTCAGCACGCTGCCTTTCCCTGCGCCCGAACTGGCGTGGCCGAACACCGCAATGTTCACAAACTCCTCCGGCTTCAATCCGCGAATGTTTCCCGCGTTCTTCAACGCGCCCACGAGTTCCTTTTTCAGTAACTCGACTTGTTCGTCTTTGTAACTGGAGGGGCGCCCGGCAGTTTCGTCCGGCACGTTCGCTTCCGGCGTCCCGTACAAATCTTTCTGCGCTTCGATCCATTCTGAATCTTCCGTGGCCGCCGGCGCGTTCTTCTCTTCGCGTCGGGTTGGCGGCATCACGGGAAAGTTCACTTTGATCATGAAGAGAGGCCCCATTCCTTCGAGATACATCGGGCGCACGGAACGTCCGCTCCCGGTGAGCAACATTGGGACGCCGAGTTTGTATTTCACCTTGTCGGTCTCGGCGCGCTCCAGTGTGCGACCAATGACTCGGGCCATGACAAATAAATCTTCTTCCAGGGTAGTGCTCGCCTTCGCATCCGAGGGCGAGAAGCGAATCATGACCGGCGGAATGGAATCACCGCGCGAACTGCTCACGCCATAGCTCCCGCCGCCTGCGCCAAAACCGGACAAGCCGGATGGCGTCGTGTTTTTGCGGCTCCCACGCGCCGTTGTGCTCTGTCCATTGGCGGCAACGCTCGCACTTCCTCCTGCTGCGGGGGATTCAACCGCGGCCTCAGCCGACTTTTGCGCAAAGAGCACGTTAGATTCGCCCATCACCAGAGCGAGCGTTGTCACTACGAAAATTCGTTTCATAACCGAGTTGTGATTCAGGGATTCTGGTTCGAGGCCAGTTGAAATAGTCTGGCCCGCGCACTTTCAATTTCGTCATCGGTCGTGGAAGCAAGCGTCTCCAAATCACGGCGCAACAGCACGAAGTCAGTCGTGTATTGGCGCTGCAATTTCTCGAGGAGCGATTCCGTCGCCTCGCGATCCTCGGTGCGGATGGCCTGAATGACCTGCACGAATTCGTTGGCGAGTTCCTTGTTGTCCCGCGTGGATGCGGCTGCCAGCCGAAGCTCCAAATTTCCCAATGCCGTGGATGAATCCTCCGACAACCGTGTGAACCCTTGTTGAATCTCAGCGCTCAATTCGGACTTCAATTCAGTCCGCAACTTTTGCGCGTCCACCGCAGGCGCCGTAAAGCGCCCCACGCCAAAGGCCGCAATCACCACCGCCGCTGCCGCCGCCCACGCGGCCGGGCGCCAGGTTGAAGCTCCCATTGTCCTCGCTGGCTTCGACAACTTCCACGCGTCCAACCGGCCCAGGCTCCGCCGCCAGCCACTCACCTCGGCCGCGCACTCAGCGCACGAGGTCAGGTGCGTTTCCAGACGCCGCTTCGTTTCCGCATCGGCTTCGCCGAACAGGAGCGGGATCCACTCCTCACGTTTCGGATGATTCATACGATTAAAAGTTCCTTTGTTCCCCGCGTGTTCTTTTTCTCGGGCGCAAACGTCGGCTCCAGCAGCCGCGTTAATTGCGCCAGCGCTTCCGCCATCCGCGAATTCACCGTGCCTTCCGGGACCTCCAGCACTTCGGCAATCTCGCGCAGTTTTAAATTTTCATAGTGCCTCAGCACCAACACCGCTCGGTAGTTTTCCGGCAACCGCAGCAGCGCCTGCCGCACGCACTCGGCTTCCTCTTGCGCGGCCAAAGCGTCCCGTGGCGTATTCGCATCGGTCGCCACGATGTCCAGCACCACCGTACTGTTCTCGTCGTCGAGCGATTCGGTTGCGGCGCGCGGCAGACGGCGCAACTCGTCGTAACAGCGGTTCAACGCGATTCGCCAAACCCACGTCGAGAAACGCTTGGCGGGATTGAAGTCGCGCCGCTTCTCGAACACCCGCGCGAACACTTCTTGCGCAAGGTCCTCGCCGTGATGTGCATTGCCCGTCATACGAACACAAAGTTGCCGAATCTTTTCCCGCCACCGCTCCACGAGCAGCGCAAACGCGCCGTGATCGTCCTGTGTCTGCACGCGCCACATCGCTTGCTCATCCGAAATGGCGAACAGCGATTTAAGTATGCGCTTCACGTTTGCGTCGCTCCGATCCGAGGCGGCGATTCACCTGCCCATAGAGTTATACGGATGAGGAAAGCATTTCCGTCGGAATTATTTCTGGAAATTGTAATGGGCGGGGTAGGGCGGAACTACGCCCTCCGTGAATCCGCCTCGCTTTTTCTTGCCCGCGTTTCACGATGCGCGGCCATGACGCAGTTTCCCGAACTCAAGGAACAGGCCGTGGTCATCACCGGCGGGGCCAACGGTATTGGCGCGGCGACGGTGCGTGCGTTTCATCGCCAAGGCGCGCGCGTGTTCTTCTGCGACAAGGATACGGAGAGTGGGGCAAAACTCGCCGGAGAACTGGGCGCAAACGTCTTGTTTACTCCCGTGGACCTGATGAGTGAGCACGAAATTCTCGCGTGGACCAAAACGATTAAGACCTCCGCGAAAGTGATCCACGCGCTCGTGAACAATGCCGCCTGGGACCCGCGCATTCCCTTCCTCGAAACGACCACGCAACAATGGGACGACTTGTTCGCGCTGAACGTGCGGGCGTATTTTCTCATGGCCCGCGAGTGCGCGCCGGCCATGACGCGCGGCAGTTCCATCATGAATTTCTCGTCCGTCACCTTTTACAACACGCCGCCGCAAATGGTCGCCTACGTCGCAACGAAGGGCGCGGTGATTGGTTTCACCCGTTGCCTCGCGCGCGAAATTGGGCCGCGGGGCGTTCGCGTGAATTGTATTTCGCCGGGCTGGGTGTTCACCGAGCGGCAATTGCGCGATTATCTTACACCCGAGAGCAAGAAGCTGATCGAAGAGCGCCAGTGTGTTCCCGAATACATCCAGCCCAGCGAAATCGCGAATGTCGTACTGTTCCTGGCGAGCGATTTGAGCGCGGCCATCACGGGCCAGGAAATTTTGGCGGACCGCGGCTGGGAACATTCGTGATCCTCAACTCCAGCCTCTTTACATTCTACCGCGAGGTTTTATCGTTTCATCAAACGAGGGTCGAAGGCGTTGGAGGATCATTATGAAAACGCGAATTGGACAGACACTCGCGGCAGTGCTTCTGACGCTGACGCTCGATACACATTTCATCCGCGCCGCCGACGAAGTCACGGTCACGAACACCGCACCCGTTCAGCCAGCATTGCCGCCGACGAATCCGGCCGCCGTCGCAGCGCCCGAGTCCACCAAGGTTGCGCCCGCTCAAGTCATTTCATTTCCGAAACCAGGCTTGCCGCCACTGTTGGACCAAGTGGTCCACCTCAGCGCGTCCGGAGCAGATGAAGTCGTGATTCGCGCTTACATCGAGAAGGCCGCGCCGCCGTATCGAATCACGGGAAATGAGATCGTGCAGCTCCATGACCTTGGTATTTCGCCGCCCGTGATCATGTCTTTGATCGAGCATAGTCAAACTGCGGAGGCCAACACGGCCGGCCCCATTTCCTCATCGCCCGTGACGCAAACCGCCGAGGCCGCGGGCCCGCCGGCGCCAGAACAGACGAGCGTGCAAACAGATTCCTCAGTCGCATCCGTTCCAGATGCCGCGCCTGAGTTCACGGATTCACTCGCGCCTTACGGTTCATGGCTGGATGTGCCAGGCTATGGCCAATGCTGGCAACCGACGGTGGTGGTGGTTAACCCGTCCTGGCGGCCTTATTGCGACAACGGTGGCTGGGCCTGGTCCGACGCGGGCTGGTATTGGAATTCTTATTACTCGTGGGGCTGGGCGCCGTTTCATTATGGCCGCTGGTTCTCGTATCCGAGCCGCGGCTGGCTCTGGTGCCCGGACCGCGTGTGGGGACCGTCGTGGGTGAGTTGGAGAAATTCCGGGAGTTGGTGTGGCTGGGCGCCGCTTCCGCCCAAGGCATGTTTCTCGGCGGGAATCGGCTGGACGTTCGGCGGCGCGCGCGTGGGTGTGGATTGTGGATTCGGCCTGCGCGCGGACCACTTCACTTTTGTGGCGCACAAGGACTTTGCGAGCCGCCAAATCGGCGTGCACGCCTTGCGCGGATCGCATGCGAATGCCGCTTTTCAGAACACGACCGTGATCAATAACTACGCCGTCGGCGCGAACAATCGCATCATCAACCAGGGGATGGGCCGGCAAACCATCGCGGCCGCCGGGGGAACCCCGATTCGCGAAGTGGCGCTCAATGGCTCAGCGCGCGGAGCCAACTTGAACCGGGTCCCTCTGCCGAGTCGTGTGAACCACGCCATCCGCTCTGATGCTATTTTCGGTTCCGGCCAGCAGATTTCCGCCGCGCGCATCAACAGCGCCGGTCGTGTAAATAATACCGCCGCCGTAGCGCAACGCGCCCCGCGCCCAGCCAGCCCATCGATCGCTACCTCTGGCACCCGGACGCCATCGGTTCCGAGAACGCAGCCACAGCCCATGCCTGCCCGCTCGGTCAGTCGAAGTCCGGCCGTGGCGCAGAATCGAGTGGCGAACGTGACGGGCCTGCCGCGAGTGAGCGCCGGTCGGCCAGCAGTACAAGTGCAATCCATCGGACGTTCTTACAACATGCCGCGCAACGCTGCTCCGCGTGTTTCTGCTCCTTCAAGTTTCGGACGGCCAATGGCGTCCGTCGGTCGAACATCTTCCGTTGGCCGAGCGCCATCCGCAGCCAGCGTTTCACGCGGGAGCGTCAGCGCCGGGCGCACGTCAGCGGGGCGAATGTCAGCGGCTCGCCGTTGAAGAAAGTTGTTAACGAACGGCCCTGCCATCCTGGACGCCGAGAATTAGACTTTCCGGCTTTGCATCCCGTTGCGGCCTTGGCGTGAGGATCATTTTCGCTCCCTCCCTGAACCGCCGAATTTCGAACGCTCTTGCGGCCTGCGCTGTCTTTGCCCATCAATAACGGATCGCATGACTACAGGATTGAACGCTATTAACGAAACCGTGCAGAAGACCGGCGCGTTTCTGCGTCCGCTGACTTTGGAAATGGCCAAGGTCATCGTCGGCCAGACTTACCTGGTCGAGCGGCTTATCATCGGGCTGCTCGCCAATGGGCACGTCCTTCTCGAAGGTGTACCCGGTTTGGCGAAGACACTTTCCGTGAAATCGCTCGCAGCCTGTTTGAGCGTGAAGTTTTCCCGGCTGCAATTCACGCCCGACATGCTCCCTGCAGACGTCATCGGCACGCAGATTTACAACCCGCAGTCCGGCGGCTTCACCACACGGCGCGGGCCGATTTTCGCCAACCTCGTGCTCGCTGACGAAATCAACCGCGCGCCCGCCAAGGTCCAGAGCGCGCTGCTCGAAGCGATGCAGGAGAAGCAGGTGACGATTGGCGACAACACTTTCAAGTTGGAAGAACCGTTCCTCGTGCTCGCCACGCAAAACCCGATCGAGCAGGAAGGCACTTATCCGTTACCAGAAGCGCAGGTCGATCGCTTCATGCTCAAGCTCAAGATCGGTTATCCCTCGCGCGAAGAGGAGCGACAGATTCTCGATTTGATGGCGAAGACAGGAACCCCGCCGGCGACGCACAGCGTTGTTGACGCAACGCAAATCCTCGATGCGCGGAAAGTGATCAACGACATCTACGTGGACGACAAAGTGAAGGACTACATCGTCGATCTCGTCTGCGCCACGCGCGATCCAGCGAACTACAAGATTCAACTCCAAGGCCTGATTCAACTTGGCGCCTCGCCGCGCGCCACCATCGCCCTCACGCTCGCCGCCAAAGCCCACGCCCTCCTACGCGGCCGCGGCTACGTGACGCCGCAAGACGTAAAGAGCATCGGCATGGACGTGCTCCGCCATCGCGTCGCCATCACCTACGAAGCCGAAGCGGAAGAGAAGACGAGCGAGACGATCATTCAGAAGATTTTTGATGAGTTGCCAGTGCCGTGAGTGAAATCTTGAAAGCATGAAAAGCTATCTGGATGATTTGAAAGGCGTGTCTCAACAAACTTTAGTTCTCATTCGCTCTCGTGTTGATCAATTGATGAACGAAGGCGCGTGCAAGGATCAATATCCACAAGGATTGAATGAAGAAGAGCAAAAGGGCGCGCGATGGATGTGTTGTTTAGAGAAAGCGCTCGAAGAAAATTGGGATGAGCTTTCAGAAAACGAGAAAGTGCGGCTTCGCTTTCCCGCGACGAGAGCGATTGGAGAAAAGGTTGAGATTCCGAACCGTGGGCTCTGTAAAATCGTCCGCTATGAATTAACAAAGCGTTTCGGTTTGAGAGCGACCTACAAACTTGAGAACGGAAATATGTTCGCTTGGGAACATTTCGATTAATACCTGCAATGATTCCCGGAGGTTGTCAAAAAAAGCAGAACGAGTTGCGCGCAAGCCCGCTCGTGATGACTTAGCCTCGCATGGAAGCGACTCTGAAAATCCTAAACGAGATCGAAACCGCTGGCTTAGTAAAGTGGCACGCCATCGGTGGTGCGATGGCCGCTTACTTTTATTCCGAGGCTGTTGTGACAGAAGATTTGGATGCGTTCGTCTTGCTGGCACAGCCTGCTTCCGGATTGCTCACGCTCACGCCGGTCTATGAATTTCTGAAAGCTCGCGGAGCCACCGAGCGCCGCGAGCATCTCCTGCTGGCCGGGACGCTCCTTCAAGTCATCCCCGCTTACGACTCGCTCACGGAAGAAGCCGTGCAGCAGGCCGTCGAACGACAGGTGGGCCAGACTCCCACTCGCGTGATGCGCCCGGAACATCTCATCGCCATCGCGCTCAAAACGGGCCGCGCCAAAGACCACGCCCGCGTGGCCTTGCTGCTCGAAGAAGCGGACGTGGACTCCGCGCTGCTCACCAGCATTTTGGAACGCCACCAATTGCTCGACCGATGGAACCAGTTCAAAGCCACCCAACCATGAATCCCCAAGCCCGCGAAATCGCCGAGGAAATTTTCCGTCGCAAGCGCGCCTCGCGCCACGAGGCCGCGCGGCTGCCGATTGAGGAAAAGCTGCGCCTCCTCGTGGAGATGCAGAAGCGCGCCAACGAAGTCCGCCGCGCGACGGGACGGCCGGAAATGTTCGTCTGGCAGTTGAATTGAGCCGCAATGATCCCCCGCGAGATTCTCAAAAAGATTCGGCAGATCGAACTGCGCACGAACCGGCTCGTGAACGGAGCGCCCGGCACCGCTTCACTTGAGTCGCCGCTGCAATTCAGCCGGGTCGCGCGACGCGTGGAAAACAGCCACCACACCGATAAACTTCGGCTCGACGTGAAAGAAAATGCTGTAGCTCTTGAAGATTTTGAGCCGGGCCTGCCGGACAGTCTGCCCCACGAGTTGATAGCGCGCCGGATTTTCTCGAATGCGCCGGAATATGGATTGAACTTCCGCCTCAAAGCGGTCCCCGAGTCCTGGTTGCTGGTCGTCGTACCAGGCTGCCGCTTCGTCGAATTCCAGCCGGGCCTCGGAATCGAAGATTATTTGCCGGCGCATGAGCGGTCCTGGCCGCGTCGGTTCTTGCGTTCCGTGCGGATCGTGTCCCACGGGATTCCTTTTTCAGGATGGCGACGCAACCGCTCAGCCCGTGCTTCCCAACCGGCGATGAGTTCAGCCGGGAGTTCCTCTTGGAACGCTTCACGGATGCCGAGGACGACTTCGCGCTGTTCGGCAACGGACAAGCGGCGGAATTCCGCCAGGATTTCGGTGGCACTCATGGCGGCAATGTATCCCGACACATCGGGCAGGCAAGCCGCCGTTTCACGTTCCGCACTCCGCGTTCCACACTCCGCGCTGCCATGATCCCCCGCGAGATTCTCAAAAAGATTCGGCAGATCGAACTGCGCACGAACCGGCTCGTGAATGAGACGCTCGGCGGGCAGTACCACTCAGTCTTCAAAGGCCAGGGGATGAACTTCGAGGAAGTGCGCGAGTATCAGCCGGGCGATGAGGTGCGCACGATTGATTGGAACGTCACGGCGCGGATGAATCATCCGTTCGTGAAGAAGTTCGTCGAAGAACGGGAACTGACGCTGATACTCGTGGTGGATCTCAGCGGCTCAGGGCTGTTCGGTTCGGGCGAACAGTCGAAGCGCGAACTCGCGGCGGAGATTGCCTCCGTGCTCGCGTTCTCTGCCATCCGCAACAATGACAAGGTGGGGCTGATTCTTTTCACGGATGAAGTGGAGAAATATATGCCGCCGAAAAAGGGCCGGCGTCACGTGCTGCGCGTGATTCGCGAAATTCTTTTCTTCGAACCGAAGCGGCGCGGCACGAACGTGAGCGGTGCATTGGATTTTCTGAATCGCGTCACGGCGCACCGCGCGATCACCGTCGTCATCTCGGATTTTTTGGAGCCGGTCTTTGCGGATTCGATGGGCGGGCCATCAACTGACAAAAAGAAATCTCCAACGTCTTTGAGCACGGCGCTGCGGCAGGCCAATCGCCGTCATGATGTGGTGGCGGTGCAAATCATCGACCGGCACGAACTCGAGTTGCCGGCGCTCGGGCGATTGATTTTGCAGGACGCTGAGACTGGAGAGGTCGTGGAAGTAAACACGAACTCAGGAACGCGCCATGCGTTTGCGGAGCAGCAACAGCAACAGCAAAGCGATTTGGAGCGGCTGCTCCGCGGCGCGCGGATCGACGCGATTCGGCTGCGCACGAACGAGCCTTATGGCGCGGGATTGGGACTTTTCTTCGAAACGCGCGAACGAAGGCGCCTGCATGGATAAGATGAGCAAGCAAATCATGGAGAGCAGGGCAGGCGTCTCGCCTGCCCTTTCCCGGAGAACCGCTTTAGCGAATGCTCGCGCGGGCGTGCTCGTTGGGCAGGCGGGACGCCTGCCCTACTCACTTGCAACGGGCCGGGGCACGCGCGTGTCACAAGACTCCTGAGCATGGCTTCAAATTCCGGCATCCTTATTCCGCCTCCTGCTCCGACGACGACGGTGGCGGGCACGAATGATATTCGTCCGATCAAACCACCTGTGGCCGTGCCCAATCCCTGGGCGTGGGTTTTCTGGACCACCGGCATTCTGCTGGCGCTGGCACTCATGGCGACAGCGTTGCTCTTATGGCGGG
>DATHKK010000683.1:0-2286 GCA_035489355.1 Candidatus Limnocylindria bacterium | reverse complement strand
GCAACTATGGCCAAAACGCAATACCTCACCGCGCCGTTGAAAATGTCCGGCATGCCGCCCGGCGTGCCGTTCATCGTCGGCAACGAAGCCGCCGAGCGTTTCAGCTACTACGGCATGCGTTCCATCCTCGTAGTCTTCATGACGACGCACCTGCTGAATTCTCAAGGACAACTTTCCGTGATGCCGAAGGAGGAAGCCAACGCGTGGTTTCACACGTTCGTCTCCGCCGTTTATTTTTTGCCCATCCTCGGCGCGTTCATCGCGGACGCGGTGCTTGGCAAGTATCGCACCATCCTCATCCTCTCCATCGTTTACTGCTTTGGCCATTTCGCGCTGGCGATCAACGACACACGCCTTGGCCTGTTCATCGGAGTGAGCCTCATCGCACTCGGCGCCGGCGGCATCAAGCCCTGCGTCAGCGCCAACGTGGGCGATCAGTTCGGTCCCTCGAACCAGCACTTGCTCTCCAAAGTGTTCAACTGGTTTTACTTTTCGATCAATTTTGGCTCCGCCGGGTCCACCATTCTCATCCCGTGGTTGCTCGCTGATCCGCGCTTTGGTCCCAAGGTGGCGTTCGGCGTGCCTGGCATCGCCATGGTCATCGCGACGATCATTTTCTGGATGGGACGAAAAAGGTTTGTGCACATCCCGCCGACTGGAGTGCGGAACTATTTTCGGCAATTCAAAGATCCACTGATCCTTAAGGCGCTGGGGAATCTCCTCATCCCGCTCCCCTTCGCCGCGGTGTTCTGGTCGTTGTGGGACCAGACTGCGTCCTCGTGGGTCGAGCAGTGCAAGCACATGGACCTGCACATGTTCGGCCGCGACTGGCTGCCGGCGCAGATTCAAACGGTGAACCCGGTTTTCATCCTCCTCATGCTGCCGCTCTTCTCCTACGTCGTTTATCCGCTGATCAACAAAGTCTTCCCGCTCACGCCGCTGCGCAAAATCGGCCTCGGCCTGTTCACGGCGGTGCTGGCGTTCCTCATCGTGGGCTGGACGCAGATGCGCATCGATGTCGGCGAACGCCCGCACGTCTCCTGGCAGATTCTCGCCTTCGTGGCCATCACCGCCGCTGAGATCATGATTTCAGTCACGCACCTGGAATTCGCCTACACGCAAGCGCCGCTGCGCATGAAGTCGCTCGTGGTCTGCACCTATCTGAGCGCCGTTTCGGTCGGGAATCTTTTCACGGCGGCGGTGAATTTCTTCATCCAGAATCCCGACGGCAGCGTGAAATTGTCCGGCGCGTCGTATTTCTTTTTCTTCGTCTGGGTCATGCTCGCGACGGCAATTATCTTCCTCTTCGTCAGCCCATTCTATCGCGGCAAGGCCTACATCCAGGAAGAAGCGAAACCTGCGTGAGCGAGGGAAGCACGCCGCGGATCGAACCAGCGCGGGCGGAGCACCTTCCGGAAATCTGCGCGCTCGCCGCCGTGTGGCAAAAGCTTTGACGCAGCGTTGCGAAAAACAAAAAAAGCCCGCCCTGACGCAAGCAGGGCAGGCTGTGATAAATCGAACGCGGTGCCAGTCAATCTCTGCCGTCCGAGACCGCCTGCATGATTCTGAAAAAGACCTCGGTGTTATCCATCACTCCGTTGAACAGCGATGCGCCGCGGCCCAGCGCGGAGAGTGGAATGTCCGACGCGGTATGTACGGCCGTCTCGCCAGGGACTTGGCCGGTGATGAGGAAGTCCCCCGCGACGTCGCGCGCGAGCGGTCCGCTCGGATACAAGCTGAGCGGCGGCACGTTGTTGAAGGGTTGCTGTGAGTCGCGCAACGGAAACGGGTTCGTCAACCAATCCTCGAAACGGTCCGCATTCGCCGCGTAGCCGATCAACATGCGGAAATCCACGTCCGTCGTCACCGGGTAGCCATCTGCCGCGATCGTGTAAACGGGAAAGCCGGCCGTCTCATACGTGCCCACCACGGGGTTGCGCAGTTGCGCGGCGCCGCCACCCGAGGCCGCGCGAGCCTGAAGATCGGCGTTGGTCACGCGCGAACCACCGATGATGTTGATGCCGGCGCACTCATGGTCGGCGGTGACGATCACCAGCGTGTCGCCGTTGTGTTCGGCGAATTGCCGGCACACTTCGATGGCGCGATCGAACTCGATGGTGTCGAGAATCCACCGTTCCGTGTCCATGTTGTGGGCCTGCTTGTCAATGGATGCGCCTTCGACCATGAGCACGAATCCGTCGTCGTTTCGGTCCAGCACGTCGAGCGCATCCATTGACAAGCAGGCCCACAACATGGACACGGAACGGTGGATTCTCGACACCATCG
>DATHKK010000682.1:0-2350 GCA_035489355.1 Candidatus Limnocylindria bacterium | reverse complement strand
CCACGCATCTCGCGCTCATTGCGCCGTGCATTTCAAGACGGCGAAGATGCGGACGCGCGCAACGACATGGCACTGGCGAGTTTGCTGGGCGGCCTCGCGCTGGCGAACGCCGGACTCGGCGCGGTTCATGGATTTGCCGCGCCCATTGGCGGCATGTTTGCCGTGCCGCATGGCGCCGTGTGCGCTGCGCTTCTTCCCGGCGTGATGCAAATGAACATTCAGGAAGCGCGGAAACAGGACGCCACTGCAATCACCCGCCGCTACGATGAAGTCGCACAACTTCTCACCGGCGTCGCCACAGCGCGGGCGAACGATGGCGTGCAATGTGTGCGGACGTTGAGCGAAGATCTCCAGATTCCCCGGCTCGGCGCGCTGGGAATTCAGCCGGAAAGTTTTTCCGAACTGTGCGAGAAGGCGCTGCACTCCAGCAGCATGAAAGGCAATCCCTTTCGCTCACCGAGCGTCAACTGAATGAAGTTCTGCAGCGGGCGTTCTGACTTCCACGTCGCGCCAGGCGGGATGGGACGCGGGATCAGCCATCGTGTCGGACGCCTTCAATTCCGTGGTGCCGATCACGGGCAGACGGCGCTTCTGATACCAGGAGATGGCGATCAAATCGTAGATGCCGCGCCACAGCCGATCCCACAGGCCGTATTTGGATTCGCCGGCCACGCGTGGACGATGACCGACGGGAATCTCTTTGGTCCGCACGCCGTTCCCATGCACGAGCACCGGCAGAAATCGGTGAATGCCATTGAAAGGAAACAATCCATTCAACGCCTCGCGCTTGAACGCGCGAAAGGCGCAACCCGTGTCGCAGAAATCGACTTTCAAGACACGCCGCCGGGCCAACCGCGCCACCCGCGTGGAAAGGCGCCGCAGCCAATCATCCTGCCGTTTGCCGCGCACGCCACAAACGAAATCACTGCTCCGCAATGCCTCGAGAAGTTTCGGAATGTCCGCCGGGTCGTTTTGGCGATCACCATCGAGTGTCACCAGGATCGGACTGGTCGTGGCCTGAATGCCAGTCCACAAAGCCGCGCTCTGTCCACTATTGCGTTCGTGACGCAAGCCGCGCACGCGACTGTCACTGTGCTGGGCCTGACAAATTTTTTCCCACGTCGCGTCCGTGCTGGCGTCATCGATGAGAACCAATTCATACGAGTAAGGCAGGCCCTTCATGGCCGCGGTGATTTCGTCCACGAGCGGAAGAATATTTTCCTCCTCCTTGAACAGCGGAACTATGATCGCAATGTCCGGTCGCATACGTGCCATCAAAGCTTAGTCGACTACGGGCCGTCCGCAAACATCCTTATTGGGCAAGTCGCGCCCCCGCTTTGGCAAACCCGCTTCCCACGCTTACTGTGCCCGCGGGGAGTATGAACTCAGGATTGGCGTTTTGGGCTCCGTTTCTCGTCATCTTCGGGACGGCGCTGATTATCTCCGTCGTGCAGCGTTACGCGCGCGACGTTTGCCTGATGGAATTTCACGGCTGCCACGTGCTGTTGCTGATGAAGAGCGGGAAGTGGTTGTGGGGCGCGCTGACAGTTCACTCCAAGGCGCTTGAGATCACTTACAACGAACCGGTGCGCACGGCCTCGGGCGAGGAGCATCTCACTCACATTCTTTACGAACAGGACATCGTGCAGTTGATGCTGCTCCTGCGTACTGAACCCGCGCCCGGCTCGCCCGCGTACGCCACCTGGGTTCGCGAGATGGAACGGCTGCGCCACCCGTCCCTGCTCCGCCGCATCGCGCGCGATTTTCGAAATCTGTTCAACATGCTCCGCAATGCATTCGGCGAGAGCATTGCGGCGGTCGTCGGCATCGTGAAGCAACGCACCGCTGTCGGAAAAATTGCGGGCGTGGATCAAAAAGCCACTGAGGTCGGACAGAAATTGCTCACGGCCATTCCGGCCAGCTACGAGCCGATTCTCGAACACTATCGATCGCACGAAGTCGCCGTTGAATCCTTCAAGGACCTGGCCAATCCCGCGGCCGGAATCGTCGAGCGCGTCGACGTGCTCGAGGAATACTCGGACAAGTTCATTCTGTTGCGCGATGTGTTGATGAGCGAGTGGCTGCCACCGCAAGCACTGCGCCATGAGGATGCGCGCGATCGTTTTGCCGTGCTGTTGCCCCGGACCACTTCCTTCGTGCGCCACGGCGCGCGGCGAGCACAGCCGTCCGCCATCACACCGCTAGTTACGGCCGGGTGATCACGCCGAGGCCGCAGACTGCGCCAGCAGCAGGGCGCCAATCGGCACGGCGTCTTCGCGCAACGCAGCCAAGGCCACGCGCGGGCCAGGCGCAAACGCATCCATGACGAAGCCCCGCAGCGCGTTCTGCA
>DATHKK010000681.1:0-4472 GCA_035489355.1 Candidatus Limnocylindria bacterium | reverse complement strand
ATCTTTCCTCTTTATTCCACGCACGACTCATTGCTGGCCTTGAGAAAATCCCTGCGCGGCGAAGTGGACCCGGCCACGCACGGCTGGACGAATCTTCAAAGCCGCGCGCTGATGGGTGGCGGATTCGGGGGGATGATGATGGGTCGCGGAATGCCCGGTCAGATGACGGCGCAAACGCCAAACCAACTCGTGTCCTTGAACCTGTTCAGCAAAGACGTGGATTTCGCCGCGCTCGCTTTCAACCGTTACGCGCAAGCGCGCGTCGTTCCGGAAGATGGCACGAGCGCGACGGTGAGTTTGATCGTGAAACAAGCGACGGTGCCGAAGGCGGTCTCGCAACTCGCCAAAGCCGCCAACCGCAAGTGGGCGAAAGTGTACGCGTTGCAAGGCGGTCCCGGTGGTCCCGGTGGTTTCCAAGTGGTCGGCGGACGAGACGCCAATGGGCCGCGCGCCGGATTTGGCGGACCCGACATGACCGATGAGCAGCGCGAGATCGCGCGCAAACAACGTGAAACGTTGGAAGCGGAACTCCGTGCTGCGCTGCCTGCTGACGAACGCTTAAAGCTGGAACAAGCGCAAGCCGAGCGCGACCGGCAGATGCAGGAACTCGCCAGCATGACTGACGAGCAACGCCGAGATCGCATGATGCAGATGAGCGGCGGGGCGATCGATAAGATGGCGCGCGACCGCATCATGAACAGCACGCCCGAGCAGCGTGCACAGATGGATCAGCGCATGAAGCAGATGCGCGGCAGCGGTCAAGGTGGTGGGCCGGGCAGCGGTCCACGGCGCGGACCTCAGTAATGATCAGCGAATGAAATTTCTCTCTTAATGAAGACCAGAATTCTCCCACCTCTTCCCCGTGCGGTTCGCGACGCGTTTACGCTAATTGAACTGCTGGTGGTTATCGCCATCATCGGGATTCTCGCCTCTCTTTTGCTGCCCGCATTGGCGAGTTCCAAGGAAAAGGCCAAAGGCATTACGTGCATCAACAATCTCAAACAACTTGGTGTAGCAGTGCGAATGTATGCCGACGAAAACGATGGAAAACTTCCCACTGCGGAACGGTTACCCACGGTACCAAGCACCCCTCCCTTGCCACGCATCTGTGACTTGCTCGGCCCCCAATTGGGTTACGACACTAATGCACTGCCTCAGCAGAATACGGTCTTCCGTTGCCCGGACGATAAAGTTCAGCGTTTCGAGCAAAACGGCTCCAGTTACGAATGGAACATCAATTACAGCGGACGCCCGGCAGATAATCCGCGTCGCAGCAACAATCCTCTGACGGACGCATTTCTTATGTTTGATTACGAAAACTTTCACGCGAACGGGTTCGGGAAAACCGTTCTCTATGCTGACTTTCACGTCGCGAGTTACAAGAGCCCAGCGCCAATATCCGGCACTACCGACTAAATCAATGATAGCCGCTCGCAGAAAAATCTGGAGGCGCTTCCCCGCTCCGGCGACGACCCAGGCCAGGCACACGATGATCAAGACCGTTTCCATACCCTCTTCTCCTTGGGCGACGTGACCGCAAATTGAGCGCCAACTCTGGTGTTGCAAGCTTCTCCCTCGCATGCACTGCTTTGAATCGTGCATGGCGCGCCCGTTCCAAATGCCGATTGCGCGATGGTTTGATGTCCTTGGATTTGCGAGTGGAAATCGCAGCGAGAGCGATAAGTGAAAACTCCGCGTGACGGTTCTGCATCAGAAGGAACAAAGGGGGAAAAGAGGGGAAAAAGGCTGCGTTCCCTGGCTTCATTTCGTGTTTTGGTGGCGGCTGAAATTGCCCGGCAAAAATTTTGAAACAAGCTGGCGGGCTTTGCCGTCTTTCTGCGCACGTAACTCCAGACAACCAAACTCAGAATGAATACCACCGTCTTGCCGACGCCCGGAACGGGCGCCATTCAACGTACTCTCCTTGTGTCTGTTTCCGCGGTTTTCCTGTTATTCGCAGGCCACACGCGCGCGGCGATAGTTGGGCCTTCGGGCTACACTAATGACTTCGCGACCCAGCCAGCCGCGACGAACTTCGCCACCATCAGCACCGGCACCAGCGGCAACGACACGTACGATCCCGACGAAGCGATGAACGCGATTACGGCGGCAGGCGTCACTGCGCAGACCACCGCCAACGCCAGCACGGGAACACTCGCCACGGCCACTTGGAGTTCCACCGGATTCTTTCTTCAAACCCGCCCCACCGGCAATCGCGCCACAATCCTGATGGGGAAATTCGCCAACAATACCGGCACGAACGTGACTGAGATTGCGCTCTCTTATCTGTACACGATTACGGCGGCGGGCAATACGATGGTCGGCGCGGAGGACATCGGCAAAGGCACGCGGGTTTATTACAGCCTCTCTGGTTTAGCCGGCAGTTGGGTGAACATTCCCGGTTTGAGCAGCACCTCGTCCACGCCGGCGAGCACGTTCATCAGCGCCAATGTCACGTTGAACTGGACCAACGGCGGCAATCTGTATGTCGCGTGGTTTGATGACAACGGAGCACCGGCTACGGACTACGCGAATCAGTACGACAACTTTTCTCTCTACGTGACTGCTGGAACGCCGCCGATCACCGACCTGACTTTGTTGCTGAACACGCCGGCCAATGGAGCCACTTACGTTTCAGGAACTTCGTTGATCGCATCCTCGCTCGTGCTCAACGGCACGGCGCCATTCACCGTCCAGTACTTCACGAACAGCGGCGCGGGCAATACGATCTTTGCTTCGGCTGGTTCCATTACGGCCGCGCCCTACAACCTGAGCTTGGGAACTCCGCCGGTCGGCACATACAACATTTATGCCGTCGTCACGGACAGCGCGGGCAGTCCTGGCAGCACGAATTCCGTAACGAACAGTTTTGTCGTCGCGGACCCGATTACGTTTGCGCTCACGGCTCCGGCGAACGATTCGACCTTCGAGAATACCGTGGGCGTGACCGGCACGGCCACGGTGTCCGGCGGCACGGCGCCGCACTCGGTTCAATTTTATTTGGACCACGTGGCCGTTGGCACGCCGCTGACTTCGGCCCCCTTTGAACACAACTTCGGAACGCTCGTGGTCGGCGACCACACCATCCATGCCGTCGTGACCGACGCGCGCGGCTGGGTCAGCAATTCGTCCATCAGCACCATCCACATTTCGGGAGCGCTGGCCGCCACGCTGATTCCGACCAATGGCGCGGCGTTCAATTACGGACACTCGCTGGTTCTCACGGCCGCCATCGCTGGCGGTACCGCGCCGTACGTCGCCTCTTTTTACGTGAACGAACAGCTCACCGGGACTGTGAGTGCCGCGCCGTTCACCAATCACCTCGGGATTCTGGCGGTCGGCAGCTACACCAGTTACGTCCACGCCACGGACAGTTCCGTTCCGGCGGAACAGAGCGACTCCAGCATCAACATCTTCACCATTGTTCCGAATCCGTTGGTCGCAACGCTCACGAGTCCAACGAATGGCCGGACGGCGACGGCCGGCCAGCCCTTCGCGCTGGGCGCCACGGCGACAGTAAACGCTCCGCTGACGGTGACGAACGTGCAGTTTTTCGCGGATGGAGTTTCCGCAGGTGTGGACGCTGCGAGCCCCTTCACCGGCTCCATCGCCAGCCCCACTTCGGGCGCGCACTCCGTTTACGTCATCGCTAGGGACAGCCTTGGGCGCACAAGCATCTCGGCCACCAATACTGTGACCTTCGTGGTTGATCCTTTGGCTAATAATAATTTCGCAAATCGTTTCACGCTCAACACGCCCGACAGCGTCACGGCCGCAAATGCGGGCGCCACCGTCGAAGGCAACTTCCAAAACGGCGAACCGCAATTCGGTCAGAATCCCGGCGGTGGATTCTTTTTATGGGGTGCCACGCTGTGGTGGAAATGGATCGCGCCTTTTTCCGGCACTGTAACAATTGATACGTTTGGCAGCACCTTCGACACGTTTCTGGGAGTTTATACCGGCACTGCCGTCAATGCCTTGGCCGCTGTCGCCCAGAACAATGATGCGCCCGGACTCATCAATGTCAGCCGCGTTAGCTTCACGGCGACGGCTGGAACAGAATATCAAGTGCAGGTCGGCGGCATCACCGCCGGCTTCGGCGGACCAGCAGCGGTAGGCAATATCCTTCTGCATCTTTCCATGCCACCGTTCGTGGCTATCACCGACCCGATAGCTGGAAGCACTTACCTCGTAGGCAGCAACATCGCCGTGAGCGCGACCGCCGGAGCAACGGCCGCCGCGGTGACAAACGTGAGCCTGTATCGCGGCTCAACGTTCCTCGGCAGCGCCGACAATCCCCCCTACAGCTTCGTGGTTAGCAACGCGCCGGCCGGTAGCAATGCCTTTTACGCAGTCGCGACAGATGCCATCGGACAGGTTGGAACTTCCGCAGTCGTCCGAGTTCTGGTCGCCAACGTGGGCGTGACGATCACTTCGCCGGTGGAAGATCAGATTTTCCAGGGCGCCAGCCC
>DATHKK010000680.1:0-2233 GCA_035489355.1 Candidatus Limnocylindria bacterium | reverse complement strand
GGCCGTGCGACCATTCCCGTCCACGAACGGGTGATCGTAGGCCAGCCAGAAGTGAAGAATGATTCCCCGGATGACTGGGTGAATGAAATAGTCTGGAGTCTTTCCGTTGGCGAAGTCGCACATTGCCTTCACACGCTCCGGCAATTCCTCCGCATTCGGTGGAACATGAAACACATTGCCCTCGAAATCCGACACATCTACGCGCTCATCGGCGCGACGGTATCGACCAGCGCCATCCTTTACATCCAGCGCGTCCGCCGAAATACGCCGGTGAATATCCAGCACGAGTTCTGGTGTCAGCGGCTCAGACTGGATTTCCATGATCCGGCGCATCGTCACGTAGTTGTTCAGGATCATTCGCTCGCTGCGATCTCGTGGGGTGCGATTCTCGGCGAGCATTTTCTTGGCAACTTCACGGGTTGTTGCCGCGCCCTCCAACTGGCTGGACGTAATTGCCTCCTCCATCAATGAACGCACCAAGTAGCGATCACGCTCATCTGGGTTGGTTACTTGCTCTGGGATTTCAATCAGCGCACCGCCGTTGCGATCAATTGAATGCAAAAGCTCGGTAACGAGATCGGGCATGATAAAATTGAAGGGTGTGCCGCCCTTATCCTTCAATGGCGTAATCCGCAGCGACGCCATGCGGTGAATTTTCAGATTGAGCCACCACTCTTCACTAGTGAAACCGTTTGGCGCCTTGCGATGTCTCAACTCACCCCAGTGGTAGTAGGCGCGCATCTTGCCCTGCTCCAAACGAGCGCCCAAAATCGTTTGAAGACGTGCCGGTTCCTTCACCTTCCCTATCAAGGCATCGAACGACGGCGGCTCGTCTGGCATCTTCATAACCAACTACCGATTTGCTACCGATTTCTACCGAATCGGTAGTTTGTTAGCAAGCGTAATTACCGATTTCAAATCAATCGGTAGCAAATCGGTAATTGCAAAAAGCACAAGTGGCAGTGGCGACCACACGCGCAAGGCCAATGGGCGGTAGCAACCTCACAATCGACAGAAGAAAGCCACAAAGGATGCGGCAGAAAATCACCTCGCCCCCTTCACCCGCATCTTCAGTCCGTAAACATTCTTGCTCGCGGTGATGAAGAGCAGGTCGCGGTCTTTGCCGCCGAAGGTGGCGTTCGCGGTCCACGGCTCGGCCACGGCGATCTGTTCGATCTGCTTGCCGGTCTTGTCGAACACGGTCACGCCGCGGCCGGTGAGATAAATGTTACCCTCGGCGTCGATGGTCATGCCGTCGGAGCCGAGTTCGCAGAAGAGGCGTTTATTCGCGAGCGCGCCGTCGGGCTGGATGTCGTAGGCGTAGCTCTTGCGCGCGCCGATGTCGGCCACGTAAAGTGTTTTGCCGTCCGGCGTGCCGATGATGCCGTTGGGCTGCTTCAAATCGGTCGCGACGCGCGTGACGGTCTTGCGGTCGGGCGTCATGAAGTAAACGTGCTGGCCGTCCTGCTGCATGGCGGGATCGCGCTTCCAGTAATTCCGTTTGTAAAGCGGGTCGGTGAAGTAGAGGCCGCCGTCGGGACGAATCCACAAATCGTTCGGGCCGTTGAGCAGCTTGTCGCCGAAGTTCGTCACCAGTACCGTCACCTTCTTGTCGGGCGCGATGGACCACAGTTCGTTCTTCTCGTCGGCACAGGCAATGAGATTGCCGGCCTTGTCGAAGTAGGTTCCGTTCGCGCGGCCCGCGGGCTTGAGCCAGTCGGAGAATTTCCCATCCGCCGCGCTCCACTTCACGATGCGGTCATTCGGCTGATCAGTGAAGAAGACGTTGCCATCGCGATCCACCGCCGGGCCTTCAGTAAATTCATAGCCGCCGCCCAGCTTCTCCAGCTTGGCGCCAGGAGCGATGATGGTGGAATCGGCGGCAAACGATGAGGCTACCACGAGAAAAGTGGCAACGAGTGTCCGAATGCGATGGCTTGATTTCATTGGCCCGGTTTAGCGGCTGGCTCGATGGGTGTCGAGGAGTTGAAGACAAACAGTCCTCACTCAAACGCAGCTACAATCCCCGCACGAAATGATCGAGCCGGTCCAATCCCTTCTCAATGTTGGCCAGGCTGGTGGCGTAACTGATGCGTAAGTATTCGTCAGCGCCAAAGGCGATGCCGGGCACGGCGGCGACTTTCTCGGCTTCGAGCAGACGCGCGCAGAAGTCCGCGGACTTCAGCCCGGTTTTTGAAATGTTGGGAAAGAGGTAGAACGCACCTCTGGAATT
>DATHKK010000679.1:0-3650 GCA_035489355.1 Candidatus Limnocylindria bacterium | reverse complement strand
CGCGAAGCTGGCAATGAAGCTTTCGTTCACCAGTTGGCGCGCCACACCGAGGTTCTCCCGCAACCGAATCTTTCTTGTCTCCGGGCAAATGGTGCAGGCTGTGCCATCCAGCCGGACTGCGTAAATCAGATCCAGCTTCTTCCCGTTCTCCTCCACGCTCACTCGATTGAAAGCGTGCGTCCCCGCGTGCGTCTTTCGCAGTTCACGCATGGCGTCCCTGGAATCGAATGGTTGGACGCCCACCGAGATTTCCACGTCGGGCAGGTTGATTGGGAAAATGTTTAAGTGCAGGTGGCTCATGTGTTCAGCGTGCTGAGGGTTCGGTTGGCGGGTTCTCCTTCGCTTCGCTCCGCCCAGCGATTTCTCCAACGTAAAAATTCGCCAACTCAAAAGTGCCGGGCACACGTTCAATGCGAAAGATTTGGACGCGGTATCCCCCTCGAATGAAAACTTCCTTCAACTCGTCAAAATCGCGTTCGGTGAAACGGTAACCAAGAACGACCACCTTCAATGCCTCCTTCGGAAAACCAACTCGCTTCGGTGCATCGCCCGGCAGGACCAACCGCCACTCCTTCTGGAACTCCCAGGCCTTTGATTTGCACAGCGACCACGGGTCGATCAGCGTCCCGGATGCCTTGGAAGCGATAGCCTCAGCAGTGGGAGCGTCCACATACTGAACTGGTTGGATTCCCGTGAAAAATGGGACGCTCGCGTCGAACCCAAGGCAGATTCCACGATGGTAATTGGCATACGTGGCCCACATGAGTTCGTTGTTCATTTCTTCTGCGAAGCAGAGCACTCGCGAATGTCGCCGTGCTTCGTGACCCGCAAGGGGCGCGAAAACTTTTTGCGCAGCTTCGTCTTTGAGCGTGTCCAACTGAGTAATGCTTCCCAATCCACGCTCGCGCATCAAAGCGAACAGGTCTTTGTGGTGCAGAATGAATCGGTCGATGTCCAACGGGCTGCCCGTTGCATGTGGTCCGAGCAGACTGTCGTGGAGGTCGTCAAAATCGCGCGGCGATGAAAAGTGAAACGTGCCGTTCTCCAGAGATTCCTTCGTGTAGTTCCGTTCGGTTACGCCGCCATTCCCGTCCTTGCGGAGGACGGAAGTCCACGACCGATACCGGAAAAGGATTTCTGGAATTTTGCTCACAGTTGCATCTCTCCCTGCGTTGGCGCTGCCGCCGCTTTCTTCTCCTGTGCGAGTCGTTGCACGTCACTCCAGGAGAGAACGAGGGCGTTGTAGGCGATAGCTTCCTGCGCCCATTTGCGTCGCTCGCAAATCGTGTAGAGGCGATACGACAGGTCGCGCGCGACTTCGGCCTTCGCGCCGAGTTGGTGGATCAGTTCCGCCGCGCCGGACTCGCCTTGTTCCAAGCGGCGGATCAGTTGATGTGTGATTTCCCAAATCGTCAGTCGCTTGTCAGTGGACGGATTCCAATCCGCATCCAATTCCTCCTTCTTCAGCAACCTGACCTTGCCGCCTTTGGCTGTAAGGATGCCGGCCTCGGCCATTCCCGATACACTCGTGTTCTTCGCCGTTGAGAGTGTCTCCGCCGAGCCATACGCGCCTTCGTTGAACCCGTATTGGTCGAACCAGGCGAGAGCCCAGCGCGTGTCCGCATCGAACTCGCCTTCCTGTTCGGCCAGCACCTCATCGAGGCCCTTGTTGATTTCCGTCAAAGCCGACCGCACTGACATTGGTGAGCCGTCCGTCTCCAGCACCTTCGCGTAACGGGAGAACACGGCCATGCCCGGCCCGATGGCGGCTTGAGCCAAATCTACCGGCGCGATGTTGCCTTTCTGCAAATGCCGCAACGCTTCAGGCAACTCCCTTTTCAACGCAGCCAAGAAATCGCGGCGCGAAGTAACATCAGCGTTAGTCATTCGTGCTCGGCAAACCAAAACAACGGATGATGCGAGCGCATTTGTTCCCACGCTGACCATACGGTTGCTCAATTCCGTCCGCATCGGCCAAGTCCCGGTCAGGCTGAAGCCTGCCCGAAGAACAGCCTCCAAAAATGTTTCCCATCCAGTTGAAGCACTGCCCTCCTCATCACGTTCCGCTTGCTTGAAGGCGTAATAAATTGTGACCGGGAAGGCTGGTGGTGTTGCTTCGGCCATGTTGTGGATGGCGTGCGACATTCCGTCCAAGAAGAATTTTTCTGCCAGTTCTTGGCTGCCGTGCCGAAACGGTGTTGCAACCAATTCTGTCGCCTTCGGCACGAGCAGCGTCTCGAACAAATTTGGATAGACCGCGCGCAAAGTTTGCCGCAGCCAGACGTAAAAGAAGTCTGACAACTCAGCATAACTGATATTGTCGTAATAAGGCGGGTCAGTGGAGAACAAGCTCCCTTTGATAAAGGTGGCTTTCTCTGTCGCATCAGCCTGCTTTGCAAAGCCAAGATTTGAGCCCGCGAATTTCTCTACGGATTTTGCCGTAAATTCGACGTTGTTGTTCCAAGAACCGCTTGAATCAGAGAATGGATTACCCTCGGCAAAATCCCAAACCATTGGAAGCGCCTGTCGGCCAAAGGTGTTTCTCAACGCTTCCATCTTGGGACTGGAATCCCATGAGCAAATGCACGATCCACGATCAGCGCTCCGGCTCAAAGCGAATGACAGATAGACGCTGATTGATTCGGCATAGGCTTTTGCCCCATTGCCTCCTTCGTTTAATCCTGCGGTTGGAGAGTTTGTTTTCTCCCGTCCATTTTGATCGATCGCCAATTCATAGTCCTCGATTACTTGCTTGCGCACCTCGGTAATGAGGCTTGAGAGAGTTGTTAGTCCAACGAGTTGGCGGGATGTGAACAAGTGTCCCCAAGTCGAAAGACCGTAAGCCGAACAGACACCACCCGTAATCATTGCCCGCGTTGGCGTTGTTCCAGACAGAAATGTTGTGCGGGCCTCGGCAACCCCCGGAATAGAATCAGCACTCTGAGCGATCATTTCTGCCTCCGGAGTTGGTGGCAAATAGACTCTACCTCGCGAACCTTCGGCAACGACTGCCATCAGCCTTGCACCAAGTCGTCCTGCCTTGCCTTGCTGGCGAACATATTCTCGCGGCAGCGGCGACTTGCTCAGCAGACACAGAAAGTCTTGGGCCTTTCCAGCGCGTGTTCCGCGTGAGAGCCAATCCGGATCACGGGGCTCACCTTTGCGGATTTCAAACCGGTAGGTTTTCCCGTCAATCACGGGTTCAACCCACGTTTCCTTTCCGGGCTTGGTAGAGAGCCAAAACGAAGAGACAAGGGGCACTTGGCATCCCATGAATGCCGGGTTTGGACTTTCGACCGTTCGCGCCCATAACCACGCGATCACTGTGAGGGTTTCAACTTTGTTTTTGGAGTTCTGTATTTCTTCGGGTTTCGCGTAGCGGAACTGGCCCTCCTTTTCGGATACAACGGCAACGTCTTGATAAAAATTCCCGATACGCTTTAGCGCCTCTTTGCGCACCCATTGTCCGTAGTATCGAATGTCCTCCGCTAACCCTGCTGTGCCTTTCCAAGACCCGGACGCGCCGAGTTTTTTTCGCGCTTCTGGGTTCACCGGCGGTTTGTTCGCGAACTTCGGTGGAATCTCAATCAGCGCTTTGTTGATTAGCACCGGCACGGGATTCAAATCGCTCGCGTGCGCCTCCAGTCCCA
>DATHKK010000678.1:0-2761 GCA_035489355.1 Candidatus Limnocylindria bacterium | reverse complement strand
GTCTCAGTGAAAAGCTGGCGCAGCCGCCTTGGTATTTCTCAGGAGGAACTGGCGGGACGCGCCGGTTTGCATCGGACTTACGTGTCCGACATCGAGCGCGGCGCGCGCAACGTCTCGCTCGAGAGCATCGAGAAGCTCGCGCGCGCGTTGAAGATTTCCGTCGCCACGCTTTTCTCTCCGGGCGGAAAATCCAGCACGGCGGGTTCGTCGGAAGAGTTGGTGGATATTTTGCTCGTCGAGGACAACGCGGACGATGTGCAGTTGACCTTGCGCGCGTTGCAGGAGGCGAAGATCACCAATCCTATCCAGGTGGTGCGGGACGGCGCGGAGGCGTTGCACTTTCTTTTTTGCACGGGCGAGTACGCGAACCGGCGCGCCGATCAACGGCCGCAAGTGATCCTTCTCGATTTGGGATTGCCCAAAATCAGCGGACTCGAAGTGCTGCGCCGCATCAAGGCCGATGCGCGCACACGTTCCATTCCAGTCGTGGTGTTGACCGGTTCGCGTCACGATCGCGACGTGCTGGCGAGCAAACAACTCGGCACGCAGGCTTACATCGTGAAGCCGGTGGATTTTCAGAACCTGAGCGAAGTCACCCCGCAGTTGAGCCTGTCCTGGGCCTTGCTGAAACACGGCAACGGCCCTCGTGAAAGCAGCGAGTCGGCTGCGCTCACACGCTAAAGGCTTGTTGCCCTGCGCCCGTCTCCGCGCGCCTTGACCGCAACGATATAGTCGAAGCGAGAAACGAAACCATCGATGGATTCAAACGAAACAGAGGAAAGGGCCACCCGATTCATTCAGCAACGGCTGCGCGCGTCTGTCGCGTGTGCGCGTGGCCTTTCCATCTCGGTTCCTTCGTATTCATTCGTGGTTTTTCTCATTCGCCTGTGAATCGTTCCCGAACAGCGCCCTGGCTGCTCCCGATATGAATGAAGATGGACGTCGATAAACCGCCCTCCGGAGCGAGGCGCTGTTGTCTCCTCATCGCCAAACTCTCGAGTGCGCTGGTTTTGATCGTGGCGCTGCTGGCTCTGCTCGGCTGGGGGCTGGATGTCGGCATCTTGAAAAGCGCGCTGCCCGGCTTTCTCGTCATGGTGCCGAACACAGCCATCGGCTTCGCGCTGGCGAGCGTGTCGTTGTGGCTGTTGTGTGCCGATCCGCTCGGCGTGTGGAAGCAGCGCATCGCGCGCATCGCCGGTCTGCTCGTGGCGGTGCTGGCGGCGCTGACCCTGGGCGAATATCTTTTCGGCTGGCAGCTCGGCATCGATCATGTCTTCTTTCGCGAAAGAATCCTCGCGCTCGAATCCGCCGTGCGCGGGCGGCCCGCATTTCTCGCGGCGCTCAACTTTGTGTTTCTCGGCGCGGCCCTCCTGCGCGTGGATGGCAAGCGCGTCCGCCCCTGGATGGTCGATGCGCTCGTCATGGTTCCGCTCCAGATTTCGCTGCTCGCGCTGATCGGTTACGCGTGCGGCGTACCATCGTTCTACGGTTGGAGTTCGATTTACTTTCCGAACGCACCTCTGGCACTGCACGCCACGGTCGCTTTCGCGGTGCTGGCGACTGGCCTCCTCTGCGCGCGTCCCGAGCGGGGCTTGATAAAAATCATCACCGGCACGACCGCCGGCGGTGTGATCGCGCGCCGCTTGCTGCTGGCGCCGGTGATCATTCCGCTGCTGACCGGCCTCGTGCGAATCGCGGGCCACCGCGTTGGACTTTACAACGCGGAATTCGCCGGCTGGCTCTTCTCGTTTCTGAATATCGCCATTTTCACCGGGGTCATCTGGTGGATCGCCTCGTTGCTCCACAAAGCTGATGTCCGGCGTCGCACGGCCGAGCAGGCGGTACGGCAACTGAACAACGACCTGGAAAAACGAGTGGCCGAGCGCACCGCCGAACTCAAGCAAGCACAGGCGTCCCTCCATGAAAGAGAAGGGCGCTTGCAACTGATCATCGACACGGCGCTGGACGCGGTGATCACCCTTAACCAGGCCGGCATCGTGACGGGATGGAGCCGGCAGGCCGAAGCGATGTTTGGCTGGCCGGCCTCCGAAATCCTCGGCATGCGCTTGTCGGAAACGATCATTCCGCCGCGCTACCGGGCCGCGCACGAGCAGGGATTGAAACATTTTGCCGCGACCGGCGAAGGACCGGTGTTGAATCGCCGGATCGAGATCACGGCGCAACGGCGTGACGGCAAAGAAATTCCCGTCGAACTGGCCATCGCGCCCATGCGGGCCGGCGATCAATTCATGTTCAGCGCGTTCGTGCGCGACATCTCGGAACGCAAACAGACAGAAGAAAGGGCAGCGTGGCTGGCTTCGTTTCCGGAACAGAATCCAAACCCGATCCTGGAATTGGATTTTGCGAAGAACGTGATCCATTACATCAATCCATCCGCTGCTCGCCTGTTGCCTGATTTGAAGAGCCAAGGAGTCAGACATCCGTGGCTGGCTGGTTTGCCGGAAAGCACCAAAGCCCTGGTCGAAGGGACAGCCAGTTTTGTGCGCCGCGAAGTCGTGGTCGGCGAGCGCTGCTATGCGCAAACCCTCAATTACATTCCTGATACCCAACGGCTCCGCGTTTACGGCGCGGACATTACGGAACGAAAGCGCGCGGAGGCGGAACTGGAGCAGCAGCGCGGCGAGCTGCAATTGATCTTCGACACCGTGCCGGCAATTATTTTCTACAAGGATGCTCAGCACCGCCTGCTCCGAATCAACGAAGCTTCCATGCGATGCCTGGGCATTCCACGAACGGAGAT
>DATHKK010000677.1:0-2665 GCA_035489355.1 Candidatus Limnocylindria bacterium | reverse complement strand
CGCGAACTGCGGCTGGCCTACAAACTTTTCAGCCCTTACGCCGAGAAGCGGAAGGTGACGATGTTCGGCTCCGCGCGCACGTTGCCGACGAAGGCCGAGTATCTGCAGGCAACCGACTTCGCAAAGAAGATCGCGGCGGCCGGCTGGATGGTCATCACCGGTGCAGGCCCGGGCATCATGCAGGCTGGCCACGAGGGCGCGGGACTGGAAAACAGTTTCGGAGCCAACATTCGTTTACCATGGGAGCAATCGGCGAATCCGGTGATTCAGAAAGACAAGAAGCTGATTACCTTCCGTTATTTCTTCACGCGCAAACTCACGTTCGTCCGCAACTCAGACGCGATCGTGTTGTTCGCCGGCGGCTTCGGCACGCTCGATGAAGGATTCGAGGCGCTCACACTTATGCAGACGGGGAAGAGCCGCCTCATGCCGCTCATCATGCTCGATCCGCCGGGGGCGGAATATTGGGCGACGTGGGATCGGACGATTCGCGAACATCTGTTGCGCAACAAACTCATCTCCGCGGACGACCTGCACCTCTACGAATGCACGGACGACGTGGACCACGCGGTGCGCGTCATTACGCGTTTCTATCGCAACTACCATTCGATGCGTTTCGTCCACGACAAGCTGGTCATCCGATTGAAGAACGTTCCCTCCGAGTCGGCGTTGCGGGCGTTGAACGAGGACTTCGGCGAGATCATCGTGGGAGAAAAGATTCGCATCTGCGATCCGTTCCCAGAAGAGCGAGAGGACAATCAGTATTTGGATTTGCCGCGCATCACGTTCGATTTTGACCGGCGGCACTACGGACGACTGCGGCAACTGGTGGATGTGTTGAACACGTACTGAGGCGCTCGACTGGCGAGTCAGATCTATCCGATCAAGAAGTTCAGCAATTGCTCGCCGGTAATTTTGAAGTGCCACGCAGCCCAGGCGGAGAGGGCGGCCAGCACGAGCAACACGGCCAGGAGCTTCAGCCGCGCGCGAGCTTTTTGACGCGCATCCATCTCCCAATAGCCCGCGATCCAGGTGCTGAGTTCGTAAAGCCCTTGGAGCGGAACAAACATGAGGATCTGCGTAACGACTTCGGGCGTCGTGAGCACCGCACCGAGGACGAGGTTCACCACGATCATGTAGCGGCGCATGCCTTTGAGCTTCGCGTAATCGAGTACGCCGATCTTCACCATCGTGAGAATGACCACGGGCAATTCGAACCCGATGCCCATGCCCAACATGAACTTGCAGACAAAACTGATGTAGTCTTCCGCCCGCCATTCGTCCGCCGAAAACCCCAGCCACTCCGAGTATTGGAATGACGCGCGCAGCGCCATTGGCATCAGGAAAAAATAGCAGAAACCGACGCCGGCCATGAACAGCGCTGTGCCGATGCCGAATCCTCGGAGTACATATTTCTTCTCCTTCAATTTCAACGCCGGCAAAACGAAACCGCCAATCACGTAAATGAGATAGGGCGCGGCAAAGACAATGCCTCCGTACATCGCCACTTGAAATGCGACCCAGAATCCTCCGACCGGACTCAGCGTGCGCAACAGCGTTCCGCGCGGCCGTGATTCCGCCAGGCGCGTTTCGTTGGTAACGAATTGCACGGTCATGACGTAATCCGTCCCAACCAGTTTCGGCACGAGATCAAAACCGACGCGCGTCTGATTTGTGAGGCCGAGGCTATAGAAAAAGTTCGTTCCGGGCTGTGTGGCCACTGCGTTCGTTCCCATGAACACGATCAATTCCGTTTCGGGTTTGGTTCGATATTTGTCTGCGCGCTTCAGCGGCCACTTGAGGGCAGCGAGAACGTAGTCCGCGCCGATCAGGCAGAAGATCATCAGCACCGCGACGGCGCAGACGCACTTGATGAGAACCCAACGAAGGTCCTCCAAGTGTTCGAGAAAGGATTTGACTGGGCCGCCCTCTTCTTCGTTGTGAAACTCGGATTCGAGGCGCTCGTCTTCCCCCGGTGACGCCATGTGGATAGCGCGCGGACTTTAGGACTTGTGCTCGTCCGGCTGCGGGTGGGCCGCGGCGGGCTGGGAGGCGGAGGTCGAAGCCTCAATGGTCTTTTCTGGCGGGCGATACTGCACCTGCTGCTGCGGATAGCTATCCACGTCGGCCGCGCGTTGCAGTTCGCTCGTCACTTCGTTGGAAGCTTTCTTGAATTCCTTGATGCCCTGGCCCAGACCCTTGGCCAGCTCTGGCAGCTTCTTCGCGCCGAACAGAATGAGAACCACCGCGAGGATCAGGATGATTTCCCATCCGCCGAGGAATGCTGCGAGTGTCGTGTTCATAAACAAAATCAAAATCGAGTGCTGGCAAAATTAAGTCACGGGTATGGACGTGTAAAGGAGCAATCCCCTTCATGGATTGTGCGGCTCACATCCGAATAATGGTCTTAAAAATTCTTCCGATGATCAGCGGCGGAAGAATCGGAGAATGAACAACAATGGCCGCGGCGGCCCGCGCCCAACGCGATGCTCGTTCCGTAGAACAACAACAGACTGCGCTGCCATTTCCAGAGCCGACGCTGGGTGTCGTGATAAATCATGGCGGAGCAGAACACCCCTAAGAGGCCGATGCAGGCGGTTGCGCCAAGGACCAAACGAGCGACGAAAATCCGTTTCCCTCTCCCCTCAACGGGGAGAGGGAGAAG
>DATHKK010000676.1:0-2101 GCA_035489355.1 Candidatus Limnocylindria bacterium | reverse complement strand
AATGTGCGCGCCGAGGTCTTCAATCCGCTCGTGGTCGCCGACAATTTCGTCATGGCCGGCGCATTCGTGGCGTTGGTCGCCATTGGCGCGAGTCGCTGGTTCCGCGCGCGCTACCCGCATCCGCATTCGTTGGAAGCCGACAGCGCCGGCGCGGAGAATCTCGCGGCGAAACATTGGCAGCGGAAAGGCATCGCGCTCATGGACATCGCCCGCGCCTTCGCGTTCGCGTTCGCCGCACTCGCGCTGGCGACGTTGCTGGGCCGCGCGACGAAGCTGCTGTTCGGCGACGTGACGAAATCCAGCGCCGTGGTGCAGATGCTCCAGGTCCTTTGCACCAATCGCTTCGTGCTCATCACCGCCGTCACGCTCATGCTGGCCACGATTTTGTCCCGCCCGCTGGCGAAGGTGAATGGCCCGGAAGAATTCGGTGCGTATCTGCTGGCGCTGTTCCTCTTCACGCTCGGGCTGCCCGCCGATTTCGTCGGCGTGGTGACCCAGGCGCCGCTTTTCTTCGTCTTCTGCTTCATCATCGCCGTGGCGAACCTGGGCTTCACGCTGGCTGTGGGAAAACTGTTCCGGCTGAATCTCGAAGAACTGCTGCTTGCCTCGAACGCCACGCTCGGCGGCCCGCCCAGCGCAGCTTCCATGGCCATCAGTTGCGGCTGGCCCCGGCTCGTCGTGCCCGCCCTGCTCGCCGGCCTCTGGGGCTATGTCATCGGCACGCCCGTGGGTGTGATGGTGGTGGAATTCTTCAAGCGCTGAAGGTTAGGCATTGCGATTGTTTCCACGGTGACGATGAGCATAGAACAATGCGAGTGCGACGGTCATAGCGATGAGGCTCAATATGGCCGGACGCCAAGGCCGCATGACAGGAAAGAGCACGATAACTTCCTCAGGTCGGACTCGTAGAACCTCGACGACCGAGTAACCGAGAATGGCAACGGGGAAAATGAGCAACCAAGAGCAAGAACGGGAATACAGCCAGGCCACAATGAAGGCAGCAGCTAGCGAGATGATGTAGGAAACTAGGAGCGTGGAACTGAACGAAAGGTCGTTTGAGGCGTTGATTGAGCCAGTCTCGGCAAGGTACGCCTGCGAATCCCGAAATAGAGAAATGACCCGAACAAAAGGAAACGCCCAAAGCGCAAAGAGAACGGCAACTGCGTATGCGATGGCTTTCGAAGGCTGCATTACACCTCACGGTTGAGATCTGAGGCACGCGGTACTTGGGACTCCGGATTGCGACCCGCCAGTGGCTGGTCAGGCCGCACTGGCCACGGCAAAAACGCTACCACTAATGAGCCGAGGACAAACCCACCGGCAAGCAGCCAACCAACGCCAAGCTGCCGATCGATGATGGCAGCAGATAACGCCACTGGACGAAATGGCGACCAAAATACGCGCTGGTAAGCGCTGTCGGTCCAAGCCAACCAGTGCGATGCGGCGTAGATCATTGCCCCGCACAATATGAACGAGCTAATGATCAGCAGGCGCATGAACCAGAGTTTGCGGTGAAGTGTCATGAGACGACACATTCATCAAACCCGATTTCCCAATTTCCCGGAAGGATATTTCAAAGACAAAAGATTAGCCGGGTGCGCATTCATTGCGCCGGCACGGCGGTTTCGATAACTTCACCCCGCATGGCCAACATTCACGATGACCCGGCCGCGCTGAAGGCGCTGCAAAACGACATCTATCGCGAGCGCATTTTGCGCGCCCGCAAGATGACCGTGGAGCAGCGGCTGGCGGATGTCTTTGAACTCTCGAACAGCGTCATGGCTCGGATGCATGAGGGTGCGATGTGGCAGTTGGGCACGACCGATGCGGAACTCGGCTGGCAGGAAGTACGTCGCCGTCTGGCGAGACTCGACCGAGTCCATGACGAAGGACGTTTCGTGAACACCAAACCCGGCGCCACATGACCGTCGAAGCACTCGCCGCCGCAGTAGTTGATGCGTGTGATTCAGAAGGTGTGGATCACATGGTCACAGGTGCGTTCGCGACCAGTGTGTATGGAATTCCGAGATCGACCAAGGACGTGGATGTCGTTCTGAGTCTGAGAAACGGCGACGCGATCAGCCGCGTGGCCGCAAAGCTC
>DATHKK010000675.1:0-2780 GCA_035489355.1 Candidatus Limnocylindria bacterium | reverse complement strand
CGTGATCAGCCGTGGCGCTACCTCGCGGTTGATTCAACTCGCGGTCACGGTGGATGCGGAGGAACTCACCCGCTATCGCTGCGATGGGTTGATTGTCAGTTCACCCACCGGCTCGACGGCTTACTCGCTGGCGGCGGGTGGCGCGGTGGTCAGCCCCGATTCCGAAGTGCTGACCATCACGCCGATCTGCCCGCATACACTTTCGAACCGTTCCGTGATCGTTCCGATGGACTCGGTGGTCCAGGTCACCGTGTTGAGCGAACGCGTCGATACGATGCTGACTGCGGATGGCCAGGTGCAAATGCCGCTGAGCACCGGCGACTTCGTGCAGATGCGCAAGAGCAAGTTCGCAGCGCGCCTGGTGCGGTTGCGCGGCAATTCCTTCTTTCAGACTTTGCGGCAGAAGCTGCACTGGAGCGGTTCGCACGTTTAACGAGAAACCATGGTAAAGCTCAAGGACATCGCCGCGCGCGCCGGCGTTTCGATCATGACCGTGTCCAAGGCGCTGCGCGAGGCGAAGGACATTTCGGCCGGAACCCGCGCGAGAATCCGAAAGCTGTCCGAGGAAATGGGCTACGTGCCGGACCTCTCTGCGCAATTGATGCGGAGCGGCAAGACGCGGCTGTTCGGTCTGATCATTTCGGCGGCCACGAATCCGATTTACGCGCGCATCGTCATGGCGCTCGAAGAGCGTGCGCACGAAATGGGCTACGACCTCCTTTTTGCGCACTCGCTGAACCAACCTTCCCGGGAGGAAGCGTGTATTCGTCGTCTGCTCACGCGGCGTGTCGATGGCTTGTTCATCACCCCGGTGTATCGGCTGGCTCCGGTGGCGCCGGCTTACGAAGAGATCAAGAGATTGAAAGTGCCGACGGTGATCCTTGGCCATCGCGGTTTGTTTTGCAGCCAGTTTGCGAACGTTGAGACAGACGACATTGCGGCGAGCTTCGCGGTGACGAAGCATTTGATCGAACTGGGCCACCGGCGCATCGCTTACTTCACGGGGCCGCCGGTTTCGCCTTCGGCGCAGGAGCGGTACGAGGGGTATCGACGCGCCTTGCGCGAAGCGAACATCGAGATGGACGATCGCCTGGTGTTCAACGCGGGCGGCACGATCGAGGAAGGAGAGAAGGCGGCTTTGCAGATGCTGAACGAAAATCCGAAAGCCACCGCGGTGCAGGCCGTGAACGATCTCGTGGCGATTGGCGTCGCGGATGTCCTGCTCAATCAAAACGTGCGCATCCCGGAACAGATTTCCGTGGCAGGCTTCGGCAACATTCTCGTGAGCGAATACTTTCGCGTTCCATTGACCACAGTACGTCAGCCCAAGCTGCGTCTCGGCTACGCGGCCATGGATTTGATGCAAGCGCTGCATCGCGGTGAACCGCCGGAGAGCAAGCGGCTGAGAGCTGAAGTCATTGCCCGCGCCAGCACGGCGCCGCCTGTCCAGAGTTGAGGTGCGGCACTTGAACGGATCTCCCAGAGACAGAGTCTCTGGTGGGGAACGCACATGGAATTTCTTTTGCAGATTGTTGGCCGTTGTTTTGGATTGCTCGTTTTGCTAATTCTATTCAGCGGCTGCGCATCTTCCCCTTCACACCCAAACGCTGGCCAGTCGGCGGTGCGCAAAGTCGTCTTCAATGAAACACCGGAGTTGAGGGATTGGGCGGAGCGCGCCCGGAAACTCGGCGACGAAATTTATCCCAAAATTCTCGCGCTGCTCGCGGACGGAACCGCGAAACCCCCGCGCCAAATCGACATCGTCTTTAGAAAGCAATTGAAAGGCGATGCTATGGGGCTGGCGATTGGCCGAACCGTTTACCTCAATGCGTCTTACTTCGTTCGAGAAACAAACAAGGAGTCTTCATACCTGAAGGACTCCGTGAATTTCGACAAGGTTCTCGTTCATGAAATAACGCATGTGGTTCAGCAAAGAAGTTTTTCATCCGATTGGAAGCAATCGAACGAGTATTGGGCAGAAGGCCTCGCCGACTACGTGCGCTATAAACTGGGATACACGAATGGCTGGAGCTGCCCGCAGTGTGGATTCGAGTACCCGCACTACACTTCGGGATATTGGTGCGCCGGAGCTTTTCTGCTGTATGTCGATTCGACCTACGGATCGAATGTGGTTCGTCGGCTCAATTCCGAACTGCGGCGCGGTTTGTATTCAGACAGCTTCTTCGCTGGAGCCACAGGCAAAAGCCTTGATGAACTGTGGGCTTGCTTCCAAAAGACGGCCGCCTACATGCCGGGTGCCGACGATACGCACAGGTATCGTCAAGCTCTCGGATACGTGGATGGCAGGCCACCCAAGGACTTCGCTGCACGGGCGGTTGCCTACATTAAGAAGAAGCCGGGTGGCGCCCTTACCCTTGATGCTGGCCAATTCCTTGCGACGCTTATCGTTCAAAACAAATTGCCTGGTGTGACCAAGGCCGTACGCATGGGAAAGAGCTTTAGCCTTGCTCTTGATCCGGTGGATCTGCTGAACGGAAGTGAGTCTGCGGATTTCCCCGCCACTCGGAAATGGTTTGGCCAATACAACGACGAGAGCGAAAAGAATTACTACATTGTTTTCCGCGCATCTCAGGAGCGTCCGTGGAAACGCCAGCGAGCCTGGCGTGCGACTCGAGATGGGCATCTCATTCAGAATTTCGAAATCGAATAGAGAGTTGCCAACGCAACGAACGAGACTTCAGCGCGTGTTGGCAAGCCTTCTGCGTAAGGGCGGGCATGAACGACACGAGCAGCGCATTTCGGCGGATTGTCTTAGTCAT
>DATHKK010000674.1:0-3036 GCA_035489355.1 Candidatus Limnocylindria bacterium | reverse complement strand
GCGGCAATCGAACGGCGCAATTTTCATCGCCGGTGAATTCACGTCCGTGGATGGCACGAACCGGAATCGGATTGCGCGGCTGCACGCGAACGGCAGCCTCGACATTCTGTTCGATCCCGGCGCGGGAGCGAATCTCACCGTGCGCGCAGTCGCGGCACAGGTCGACGGGAAAGTTTTAATCGCCGGCGATTTCGTCACCGTCAATGGCACCAACCGCAACAGTATCGCGCGGCTCAACGTGAATGGAAGCGTGGACGCTACTTTCAATCCCGGCACCGGAGCCAACAATCCAATCGAATCGATCTCCCTTCAACCCGATGGCAAGCTGCTCGTCGCGGGACAGTTCACGAGCATCAATGGGACGAACCGCAATCGCATCGCCCGGCTCCATGCCGACGGCAGTCTCGATCTGAGTTTCAGTCCCGGCACTGGCGCGGACGGCATCGTCTTCTCCGTCGCGGTTCAGGCGGACGGAAAAGTTCTTCTCGGCGGCGATTTCTTTTCCTTCGCGGGAGCGTCGCGCACGCACATCGCCCGGCTGAACACGAATGGAAGTCTCGACGCGACTTTCAATCCGACGGCTCGAGCCAATGACACGGTCAGTTCTGTGGCCGTAAGCGCCGACGGGAAGTTATTCGTCGGCGGGTTCTTCAATACCGTCAACGGGATAGGACGCTCCGGCATCGCGCGGCTGGAGGGCGACGCGCCACTTCCTGCGCTCAACATCAGCCTCGCGAACGCCATCTTGATCTCGTGGCCCATCGCGTTCACCAACTTCACGTTGCAAACCACGACGAACGTGGCCGAACCGAATAGCTGGGCCGACGTTCCCGGCATGCCCGCCATCGTCGGCGATCGACTCATCTCCACGAACACGCTGGACTCCGCGAACACATTCTTTCGGCTGAAAAGTTTGATCGACGCGTCGGTGCAGAGGTAGGAGGCGCCTTCAAAACTGCGGGCCGATAAACCACGGCGCGAATTCTTCATCGCCGATGCCTGCCAGTTCACTTTTGGTTTTTTCACCACTCGCAACGGAGATAATTTTCTCGAAGATGCGCTGGCCCACCTGCTCTACCGTTTCCGTGCCGTCGAGAATCGTCCCGGCGTTGAGGTCCATGTCTTCCTCCATCCAATTATAGAGAGTCGAGTTGGTCGCCACCTTGATGCAAGGCGCGGGCTTGCAACCATACACACTGCCGCGCCCGGTGGTGAACACGCCAATGTTGCATCCGCCCGCGATCAGGCCAGTCATGCTCACTGGATCGTAGCCAGGCGTGTCCATGAAACAAAAACCCGGCGTCGTAATTTCTTCGGCGTAATCATAAACTGCAGCGAGCGGCGCCTGCCCGCCCTTCGCCACCGCGCCCAGGCTTTTCTCGAAAATCGTTGTCAGCCCGCCTTCTTTGTTTCCATAGCTCGGATTGTTATCGATGCTCGCGTTGAAAAGCTTCGCGTAATTTTCCCACCAGTGAATCTGGCGAATTAACTTGTCCGCGACCGCCTGGTTCACCGCGCGATGAATCAACAAATGCTCCGCTCCGTAAATCTCCGGCGTCTCCGCCAGCACGGAGGTTCCGCCGTGGCTCACCAGTAAATCACTGGCGACACCGAGCGCAGGATTCGCCGTGATGCCGCTATTGCCATCCGAGCCACCGCAATTCTCCGCCAGCGTGAGCTTGCTGATCGGCTGCGCGCTGCGTTGCGCTTCATTCACGATGGGCAAGAGCTTCGCAACCGCAGCAACACCCGCGTCCACGCTTTTGCGGACACCGCCCGTGCCTTGAATCGTCATGAAGGCCGGTGCACACTCGCCCGGCTTCAGTTTCTCCAAATCATAATTCTTCCGCAGCACACCGACCTGATTCATCTCGCAACCCAGCCCAATCATCACGTAACCGGAAATATTTGAATGATGCGCCATGCCCACCGTGACCCGCTCGAGCAACTTCAAACTCTCCGCCGCGGGAATGCCGCAGCCGACTTTGTGCGTGAGCGCAATCACGCCATCAACGTTCGGAAAATCGCGCCGCAAGTCCTCCTCGCGAAAGCGTTCCTTGATGTAGCGCGACACCGAGGCCGAGCAGTTCACCGTGGAAATGATGGCGACGTAATTGCGCGTGCCCACCTTGCCGCCGGGCCGCAGGTAACCCGCGAAGGTTCGCGCCTCGCGCGCCGGCTCAAGCGTTTTCACCGTCGTGCCGGCTGTGTAGTCGCGATTGAAATCCCTGGCCACGAGGTTATGCGTGTGAACATGCTCGCCCGCCGCGATGTCGCCTTTCGCGAAGCCGATGATTTGCCCGTATCGGCGCACTGCCGCGCCATCCCGAATCGGCAGCAGCGCAAGCTTGTGCCCGGCGGGAATGGTCTTGGCCGTCGTCACGCGCACCGATCCATTCTGCAATTCCGTGCCGGCCTTGACCGTGCGTTTGATCACCGCGACGTCATCCGCCGGGTGCAAGCGAATGGCAAACTCATCGAACTTCTCAGGCATCGCAAACAGTGTGTAGCGCACAACCGAGGTGCCTGCCAGCCGCAAGAAACGCGGAACACGAAGCTCCAAGGACCAAGCTCTAGAGAAACACCAAGCATCAAACATCAACGGTCCGACGAAACGCTTGGGCCTTGATGCTTGAAGATTATCTGAAGCTTGGAGCTTGGTCCTTGGAGCTTTTACCTTTGGTTCATGTCATTGCCGTCGTATCTGAAAGTGCAAGCCGATGTAATTCATCTCCACGTCAAAGTTCAGCCCCGCGCTTCACGCAACGAAATCGGAGAAGTCCTCGGCAATGAGCTGAAGGTCAAGATCACCGCGCCGCCAGTAGATTCCGCGGCCAATGGCGCGCTCGTGAGATTCCTCGCTGAAGTGTTTGATTGTCCGCGAAACTCCATCCAACTCGCGCGCGGAGAAGCGTCACGGCACAAAGTGATAACGATTCGTGGACTCAAGGCCGAAATCGTCGTGGAAAAGATTGGCAACGCCCGATTGTGAATAAGTTTTTCGCGCCAGCCCTTCAGGCAACGCACAGCCATCCG
>DATHKK010000673.1:0-2592 GCA_035489355.1 Candidatus Limnocylindria bacterium | reverse complement strand
GCACCACGGCCAGAAATCGGTAAAACGCCGAGAGCGATGTGGACACCAGTTTGCCCACCACCATGTCGATGGGCCGAAGCGGCGTAAGAAAAAGAAGGCCGAGCGTGTCTTCACGTTTCTCGCGCGCAAAGGCTGCGGAGGCGAGTTGAAGGACTGAGAGCATGACCGTGGCACCCGTCATGAATGCGAGGATGCGAAAGGCGATTTGGCCGATGATGGGCAATGGCGCCTTCGCAAGGTGTGCCGCCATAATGAAGCAAATCACGGCAACGCCTGAAGCCCCGGCGCCCGCCCGGCCCCAATAAGTCAAGGGCTGGCGCGAAGCCACGCGCAACTCACGTTCCACGACAGGGGGAAGGCTCATGTCAAAAGGTCCGTCACGATAGGTGACTGACGAAGCTCGATCGCGACTCTGGCAGGATCAAGAGGAGCGCACAAGCGGACGCCTTATCTCGAAAATCTGACGGAGCAAAATTCGTCGCTCGCGTCACGGCGAGGATTGCGCTTAATTCTCGCGCTCATGGAAAAAGTTCTCGCTTACTTGAGAGACCACCAGGCGCGTTTCGTGGAACAGCTTTGTGAATACGTTCGCTTTCCCAGTGTGTCGGCACAGAAGGAAAAGCATGGCGCGGACATGAAGGCCTGTGGCGAATGGCTTCTCGCGCAGTACCGCGCTCTTGGATTGGAAGCGGCTTTGCATCCGACGGCGGGCAATCCGATTCTCGTGGCCCGCACGCCGCGACGCAAAGGTCGCAAGCACTTCCTCGTTTACGGCCATTACGATGTGCAGCCGCCGGAGCCGTTCGAGCTTTGGAAGACGCCGCCGTTCGAGCCGCGCATTGAGGGGCGTTCCATGTTTGGACGCGGCGCCAGCGACAACAAGGGGCAGAACCTCGCGCATCTCAAGGCGGTCGAAGCGTACCTGAAAACGGGAACGGAATTGCCGGTGGACATTACGTTTCTGATCGAAGGCGAAGAGGAAGTTGGCAGCAAACATCTGGAGAGTTTTCTGAAAGAACATCGCGCCGAGTTGAAGTGCGACGCGGTCGTGATTTCCGACACGGGAATGCCGAGCAAAAAGATCCCAGCGCTGACTTACGCGCTGCGCGGCATCACGGCTCTGGAGATAAAGCTGATCGGGCCGGCGCGCGATCTGCACTCAGGCATTTTCGGCGGCGCGGTGGAAAATCCCGTCATGGCGTTGTGCCGGTTGCTGGCGCAATTGCATGACCGGAACGGACGCATCGCCATTCCCGGATTCTACGACGCCGTGGAGCCGCTCTCGAAATTCGAACGTGAGCAATTCAAAAAGTTGCCTTACAACGCGGAACAGTTTCGAAAACTCGTCGGCGTACCAGCGCTCTTCGGCGAGAAAGGTTTTACGCATCACGAGCAACGCAGCGCGCGGCCGACCTTTGAGATCAACGGGCTGACGAGCGGCTACCAGGGTGAGGGGAGCAAGACCATCGTGCCGTCGTGGGCTAGCGCGAAGATCACGATGCGGCTCGTGCCGGACCAGGTCCCTGCGAAAATTCAGAAGCGCGTCCAGGCCCACCTGCGCAAGCTCTGTCCGCCCACGGTCAAGATGGAACTTAAGGGTGGTCACGGCGGCACGCCGTATCTCGTCTCGCCCACCAGTCCGCTGGCGCAGGCTTCGTTGCGCGCGCTGAAACTCGGCTTCAATGCGGAGCCAATCGTCATGCGCGAAGGTGGTTCGATTCCGATCGTGAATGACTTCAAGCGCGTGCTGGGAGCGGACACACTGTTGCTCGGACTCGCGCTGCCGGATGACAACGCGCACTCGCCGAATGAGAAATTCGATCTCGACAGCTTTGCGAACGGCATGCGCATGGCGGCGCATCTTTGGCAGGAATTGGCGAGCGTCTAGCAGTTCGTATTTGAACGGGCTGCTAAGCGCGCGCGGGTTTGGAAAGCCACCACCGGAACTTGCGACGCGCCGGTTTCGCAGGAGAAGCAGTCCTCGCCTCAGTCAATGGTTCGGCCGGCACGGCTTGGGATTGCTGAGCCAATTCTTCGGGAGGAATGGCCCTGGCCCCGGCGACGGCGAGGGCGATTACAAGTAAAAAAGCGAGGGAGAACCAAACTCCCCCGAGCACCAAGAGTATTTTTATCATATCCGGCATCTTTCTAATGCCGGAGGGAACCTACGCGTTTCTCGCAAAGGTAAGGAAAAGTGTCAATACCAGGTCTTTCTGTTGAATCCGAAGCGATTCAGCAGCAACAGAAGCAAACAAAGGAAATGAAACCGGAAGAAACGAGTGTTCGGCGCCGCTGGACCTTCGATAGAAATTTTTTGAATCCCGCGAAGCTGCCGCCGGGAACGCCGATGGTCGGGATTATTTCCGCGGACTGAGCCTTATCCAAAAGAAAACGGCCCAGGAGATTCCCAGGCCGTTCGCGTGTTTCAAACTGATTTCTTAGAACGTGTGATCGGGGATCGTACACGTCGGCTTGGCCGCCACTTCGTTCAACGAATACGCGCCGCCCGCTGGGCACGAGGGCTTTTCCCGGATGTAGGACGCCGGCCCGAAAAGGTCCGTGTCGGTGGGAACGTCCGAATTGTTTTTCTTT
>DATHKK010000672.1:0-5082 GCA_035489355.1 Candidatus Limnocylindria bacterium | reverse complement strand
CAACTTTCAACTCTCAGCCACTTGTCACTGCGTCTCGCCCTTCGTCACGCGCATGAAGACTTCTTCCAAGCCGATCTCGTCTTCGCGCAAGCCCTTCAGCTTCACGCCGCCGAGGACGAGGGTTTCGGAAATGATGCTCGGGTCAGTGCCGTGGTTTTGCAGGACGATCTTGATGCGCTCCTGAAGTTCTTCGACCTCGCGCACTTCGGGGCGGGCGCGCAGCAATTCGATCGCGCGGACGTGCTGCTCGGCGGGGACCTTCGCCCACATGATGCGCGTCTCGGAGAGTTGCTGCGTCACGCCGGTGACCGGGCCGCTGTAAATGAGCCGACCCTTTTCGATGATCGCGACGCGATTACACAAGGTCTGCAACTCGCTGAGGATGTGCGACGAGATAATGATTGTTTTCCCCATGCGCTGGAGTTCCTGGAGAATGGCCATCATCTCGATGCGCGCGCGCGGATCGAGACCGCTCGCCGGCTCGTCGAGCAGGAGCAGTTGCGGGTCGTGGATGAGCACGCGCGCGAGGCCGAGGCGCTGTTGCATGCCGCGGCTGAGCGCGCCGATGAGCGCGCCTTTCTTTTCGCTGAGGCCGACAAGCTCCAACACATCGGCGACCGTCTTCTCGCGTTGTGCGGTGGGAATTTTGTAGCACGCGCCGAAGAAATCGAGGTACTCGGTCACTTCCATGTCCTTATACACGCCGAAGAAATCCGGCATGTAACCGATGACGTGACGCACCGCATCCGCGTCGCGCACCACGTCATGGCCCAGCACGTACGCTTGTCCCGAGGAAGGCGCGAGGAACGTGGCGAGGATGCGTAAAGTAGTCGTCTTGCCCGCGCCATTCGAGCCGATGAAACCGAACAGATCGCCGCGCTGCACCGTGAGGTCGAGGGCGTTGAGCGCCGTCATGGCTCCGTAAGTGCGCGTCAAGCCCGTCGTCTGCACGGCGGGAACCGGAGGGGCGTGGATGGTGGGCGGTTGAGTGGCGGAGCTGGGGGCGGAAGTGGCTTCCATAGGTTATTTGCTCAGCGGAACGGCAACTCGAAGAATCGTGTCTTTGCGCGAGTAACGCGGGTCGAACTTGTTCAGCGTGGGCGTCAGCGTTTCTCCGGGCATCCACGCGATGAGCACGGCATCACCTCGCTGCATGACGTCGGTGAGATCGAAGCCGGGCGGCGAAATGAAGCGGCTGTAATAATTGTAGTTGTTGGGCTGCGGCTGCGAACCGTCGCTGCTGAGCGTGATGCTGAGAAAGGAGGCCGCCGTCGTGCTATTGAAAATGTCAGTGATGTGTCCGCTGCCGCTCCCCCCGAACTGGTTCTGCCGCTGTTGCACGATCTGGTTGAAATTGTTGACCTGCGTTTGGACGAACGGCTGTAACTGCGCCCCGGTCATGCGTTGAGCGCGAAAGGTTTTCGTCTTCGTGACATCACCGACGTCATACATGCGTCCCTCGATGATGAGTTTCGCCTGCGGAATTTTTTTGCCGAGCGGGTTTTCGATCTTCACGTCGAAATAATCGCTCTGCGGCGTGACGGTCACGTTGAGGGGGGACGTGGTTTGCTTCCACCAATCATTCACAAACAACTGGCTCGTCCACACTGGGACCGAGAGTTGCGCCACGAAGCCGTTGCCGCGCTGTTCCAGCACGGCCTTGCTCACTTCGTTCGCGCCATTTTGGCCGGACTCGCCGCGCAGTGTGGAGAAGCCTTGCTCGGACGCCACGTTGTATTTCGCGTTGGCCGGCGAATAGGCAGAACAGAAAACGCGCCCGCGCAAATCCGCGCGTTCGCCGTGAGGCAAAACATCCACGACGTGCAGTTCGTTCCATTCCATTTCGCCGGAGCGCAATTTGTAACCGATGAAATAAATGAGCAGGGAGAAGAGGACGACGTAGCTGGGGAACGTGATCCAGGTAAGCATCTGCTTGTTGATTTTCTTCAACCAATACTGATCGAGCGGGCCAATGACCACGAGGTAGGCGAGCAAAAGCAGGAGCAGCCAGCCGACGGGCAGCTTGCGGATTTGCTTGCTGTCCACCATGGCGCCGAAGATCCCGTCGATGGGCATGGAGCCGTAGTTGCCCACGTTCGCGGAGGCGAGCCACTCAAGGGGCACGTTGCCCATCTTCGCCCAAAACCAGTTTTTGTTTTTCCATGAGCGGAAGGGCTCAAGTTCCGGACTGAACAGCAGAACGGTGATCTGACCGCGGCCTCGCGCGGCGCGGATGGCGAGCGGCGCGTCCGTCGCGCCGATGAGCACGATCCCGTCGCGTAACGCTGCATTCACCGCCGGCAATCCGGCGGCCTCGAACGCTCCATCATCAGGCAATTGCTTGAAGGGATTGGCGATTTGCTGCGGCTGGCTTGGCTTCCCCCTGACGGCGCGTCCCCTGAGGACCGGTTCTTCGCCGGATGTTGTTTGCAACCATTGTTGTAAGGCGGCGTGATCCTGGCGCGTGGTGACTTCGCCGAGCGTGCAGGGCAGAAAACTTTGCAACCACGGAATGGCGTTGACATCGCCGGGTTGTTCAACGCCGAGGACCAAGTGGCCTCCGCCGTGGACCCACGCGAGCAGCGCGTTCACTTGCGAAACTTTCAATTCAATCGCGCGCGCAGAGTGCAGATAGAGAGTGGAGATCGATTCGAGCGTGAGCGGATTGTCGGGGAACAAATCCGGCGAGAGATGCGTCGTCGCGGGTTTCAGCGCGGAGTTTTTTCCGACGCCTTCCGGCAGCCCCGCCGCTCCGCCATGAGTCCGCGAGAGACTGGCGATAAGCGGGCTTTGCGAATCAACCACCGTGCGCGCGTCGAGTCCCAGGCGCTCGGCGATGATCTTGTTCCCTTTCTCATTCAGCAAACGCGCATCAACCGAGAGACGATAGCGGCTTGGGCAATAGAGCGGTACGGTGAAGCGCTTCTTCGTGTGGGTGGGAAGTTCGACGACGACGCGCCGCAGTTGCCCATTACCGAATTGTCCGGCGGTGAGTTCGACGACGGCATTGAAGCTCGGGCCGTCGTTTTGAATCTCGCACGTCACTGGAAACCAACTCGCTTCCGTGACCGTGCTGTCCGCTACGCCGAGACCGTGGCCTACGAAAACATCGAAGATGAGTTGGGCGCGCGCCGGCGCGGTGAAGGCCAGCAGCGCCACGAGCCAGAGAAAAATTCGCGCGGTAATCAGAAGCCTCGGTGCGGCAGATTGCGAAGTGTTGGCCATGGCGAGTCGTGCTGATTATTTATAGGTAGCGCACAGAGGAGAGGCAAACGGAATCGCGGCCTTCGGCCGAAGTTGCGCGCATCCGGGCACACGTACCGGGCGGGAAATTCCGTCAACGTCGTCGCGCCAATTAGTGCAACACGCCCCGATGCGCACCCGATTCGCAGGAATATTCTGGTATCGGCTTTCCACTTTGGCCGGAGCGCCGGTAGTCTCGCGCGAACAACATGCGAGTCATCGGCCATATCGACAACGACAAGGACGCACGCACGTTTGGCGATTTCCTCTACGTGCAGGGCATCGAGAACGAAGCGGAGCGCGACGGTAATCGCTGGGCGATTTGGGTCCATGCCGATGATCAAATTCCGGGCGCTACGAAGTTGCTCAACGAGTTCCGGACGAATCCGAATGATCCAAAATTTCTCGCCGGCTCGCCCGCGGAAAAACTGCGCGAGCAGGCCAAAGCGAAAGACACGGCGTATCGTAAACGCGTCGTGGACGGCAGGAAAGTGCTGCCCGGCCTGACGAGCTTCGGGTTCGGCTTCGTCACCTACGCCCTCATCGCCGCCAGCGTGGCCGTCTTTTTTCTGTCGAAGATGGGAGAAGATCAGGAGCGCATCGCGGGTTTGTTTATTTCCTGGGAAGGCGGCTTGCGGGAAATCCGTCGCGGGGAAATTTGGCGGCTCGTGACGCCCATGCTGATTCACTTCGGCTTTGCGCACATCCTGTTCAACATGCTTTGGATCAAAGACCTCGGGAGCGTGTTCGAAGCGCGCCTCGGCTCGTGGTACTTCATCCTCTTTGTCTTCGTCACGTCGGCGCTGTCGAATTTCGCAGAGTACTCGATCGGCGGTCATGCGAACTTCGGCGGCATGTCCGGCGTGGTTTACGGATTGATCGGCTACGTCTGGACGCGTGGCCACTTCGATCCGGGGGCAGGGCTCTTCCTCGATCGCCAAAGCATGATCTTCGCGCTGATCTGGTTTGTCGTTTGTTTCACCGGTTGGGTTGGTCCAGTCGCCAACTGGGCGCACGGCGGCGGACTCGTCATCGGAATGGCGTGGGCCTTCATCGACAGCAAACGGAAGTAAAACGGTTTCTTGCCTGAACACTCTGCCTCGTGTGAATTGTTGCCATGCGCCTGTTCCATCTATTGCCGCTGGCTCTGTGCTCGTTCTCGTTCGCTTCCAACTGGCCGCAGTTCCGCGGACCGAATGGTGATGGCCATGCCGACGGTCATAAGCTTCCCGAGACGTGGAGCGAGCAGGAGAACATCAAGTGGAAGACGCCCGTTCACGGCCGGGCGTGGTCCTCGCCGGTGATCTGGGGAAAACAAATCTGGCTCACGACCGCCACGCCCGACGCGAAACAGCTGTTCGCCGTGTGCGTGGACGCCGACACCGGCAAAGTCACACGCGATCTGAAACTGTTCGAGGTGGAGCGCCCGCAATTTCATCACGCGTTCAACTCGCCTGGTTCGCCCACGCCGGTCATCGAGGAAGGGTGCGTTTACATCACCTTCGGGTCACCGGGCACCGCTTGTCTCGACACGGAGAGCGGCAAGGTGCTCTGGGAACGGCGCGATCTGGAGTGCAACCATTATCGCGGCGCCGGCTCTTCACCGATCCTTTACCGCGACTTGCTCATCATGAATTTCGACGGGAGCGACGCGCAGTACATCATCGCGCTCGACAAGAAGACGGGCAAAACGGTTTGGAAGAAGAACCGCTCGATCGACTTCAAGGACCTCGGGCCAGATGGCAAACCAAAGGCCGAAGGCGATTACCGCAAATGCTTTGCCACACCGCACGTTGCGAACATCGACGGCAAGCCGCTGCTCATCAGCCAGGGCGCGAA
>DATHKK010000671.1:0-11396 GCA_035489355.1 Candidatus Limnocylindria bacterium | reverse complement strand
GACGTTCGACGTCATCAGGATGATCGTGTTTCGGACAACGTCGGGCGCGTGATCAATTTCCGAAACACGATCATCCTGATGACGTCGAACGTCGGCGCCGAGACGATCAAGAAGCAAAGCTCGATGGGCTTCTCGCCGATTACCGACGAGAGCAGCTACGAGAAGATGCGCGAGAAAATCATGGACGAAGCCAAGCGGCAGTTCCGTCCGGAGTTTCTCAATCGTCTCGACGACATCATCGTGTTCCGCTCGCTGACGAAACCGGACCTCATCGAGATTCTCGAACTCGAGGCCGAGAAGGTCACGGAACGACTCAAGGGCAAAAACCTCATCCTGCAACTCGACGCCAAGGCGAAGGACTTCCTCGTCGAGAAGGGATATGATCCGACCTACGGAGCGCGTCCGATGCGCCGGTCGGTCGAGCGTTATCTCGAAGATCCCCTCGCGGAGGAATTGCTCAGAGGCAACCTCCATGAAGGGGAGCCGGTGGAAGTGACTGCGGGAGACGGCAAACTGGTATTCACCCAGAAAGCCGCGCCGGCCGCGGGAGCGGAGGCCACGCTGTCGAGCTAGTTGCCACGATGTGAATTTCACCAGGGCAGGCGCGAGCCTGCCCTTTTTGTTTTCCGACGCCGCGCAGGTGCGACATACTTGAGCGGCAATGAACTTTGAACTTCGAACTTTAAACCTCGAACCTCGAACGCAGACCGGGGTGCGTTGTTCAAGGTTCAAGGTTCCCCTGTTTCAGTGAAAACTCTGCACGCTTATCTCACCCGCCAAGTGCTCGGCTCATTGCTGCTGACGGTCGGCGTCTTCACTTTCGTGCTGCTGCTGGGCAACGTGCTGAAAGAAATCCTCGGGCTGCTGGTAAACCGCCAGGTGTCGCTCTACACCGTGGCCCAGGCGCTCGGGTTGTTGATTCCCTACGTGCTCGTCTTTGCGCTGCCCATGGGAATGCTCACGGCCACGCTGCTGACGTTTGGCCGTTTCAGCGCGGACAACGAGCTGACGGCGGTGCGAGCCAGCGGCATCAGCCTGCTCTCTTTGATCACACCGATCCTGGTGCTGAGCGTTTTGCTGAGCGCTGTGTGCGCGTTCGTAAACCTGGAATTCGCCCCGCGCTGCCGTATTGCTTACAAGCGACTGATCTACAAGAGTGCCGTCGAACGCATCGACATGCTGCTGCAGGAGCGAACGTTCATTCGCGAGTTCAAACCTTACACGATTTACTTCGGGCGCGTGCGCGGCAACGAGGTGAAGGATGTTTATCTCTACGAGATGGACAAGAGCGGGAGCAACCTGCTCAGCACCACGCGCGCGCCTCGCGGCACCTTCGCGTTCGACGGCACGGGCACGAACAAGATGGTGCGCCTGCAGCTTTACGAAGCGTCACACGTGCATGTCCTCGAGGGCGAGCACCGGCCCATGCACCTGGGACAGTCCATGATCGAACTCTCGCTCCAGGAAAAACCGAGCAAGCAACCCGGCGTGGACGATCTGGGCTTCATCGATCTCTGGGCGAAGCGCCGTGAACTCGAAGCGAAGGGAATTCCGACGACGCCTGTGGACGTGCAAATCCACTCTCAGATCGCGTTCTCGTTCGCCTGCATTGCGTTTGCGCTCATCGGAATTCCCCTCGGCATCCGCGCGCACCGCCGGGAGACGAGCGTCGGGATCGCCATGGCGCTGGTCATGGTGCTCCTTTACTACAGCTTCCTCATCCTGGGGCAGTCATTGGAAACCAAACCGCAGTACGCGCCTTATCTGATCGTGTGGCTGCCGAATTTTGTTTTCCAAGCGCTGGGTGTGGTGATGCTGCGCCGGGTGAACCGCGGGCTGTAGTGGGAAACGAATTTCCCTGTGTTGCGCTCGTCAGCCTTTGCTCTTCAACACGACCTCCAGTCCCTCTCGTGACGCCTCGACGAGCGTGCCGTTGCCGACAAGTTGTCGTGCATGGGCCAGCATCCGGGAAACGCGTTCATCGTCGTGCGTTGGATCATGGTGGAACAGAAAAAGTTGTTTCGCGCCGGCGCGCGTCGCCAGGGCGGCAACATCATCGACACAGGAATGACCCCAACCGACGTGCGACTCGTATTCAGCGGCATCGTATTGCGCGTCCATGATCAGCACGTCGGCGTCGCGGATGAACTCGATGAGCTTGGCGTCTTGTTCCTCCGCAAACTCGATGGCTTTCGGATCGGCGTTCGCGGGCTTGGTGCGCAGGCGGTGAAACGGCTCGTTGTCCGGGATGAACACCACGGAGCCGCTGCTGGTATTGAGGCGATAACCCACACAGATCCCCGGATGGTTCACGAACATAGCCTGGACTTGCACCGCGCCCACGGAGAATTCCATGTCGCGCAATTCTTCGATTGAAATGTTGCCTGGCAACTCTTTCATGCCGACGGGAAAATAGGGACTTTCCATTTGCGCGCCCAAGGTGGCGGCGAGTCCCTGCCGCGCGCCCTCGTAGCCGAGAATGCGCACCGTGTTTTTCGGGTTATACGCGGGGACGAAGAACGGAAACCCTTGAATGTGATCCCAGTGGGTGTGCGTGAGCAGCAGCGTGAGGTTCAACGGCTGCCCCTGAAATTCCTTCGCCAGACTCAAGCCGAGCGAGCGAATGCCCGTGCCGGCATCAAGCACGATGATCTCTCCATCGGCGCGCACTTCGATGCACGAGGTATTGCCGCCGTAAAAAACCGTTTGCGGTCCAGGCGACGCGATGGAGCCGCGCACACCCCAGAATCTCACGTGGGCCGGACCCACAGCGCTCGGCATGGAAGGACGCGGCACGATCTCCGTCGGAAAATCTCCCACCGTCAACCGGCGGAGAGCGGCGCGCAGGTCGTGGGGTTGAATCGGCTTCACCAGGTATTCGTCCGCGCCGGCTTCGAGAGCGTTGATCTTGTCCGTGGAATAGTCGCGGCCCGAGATCATCACGATCTTCGTGCTCTGCAAATCAGGTGTGGCACGAATGGCGCGGCAAACCTGGTAACCGTTGCAGCGCGGCATGAGCAGATCACAGACGACGACATCCGGTTTGTGTTGTCGGGCGAGGTTGATGCCGGCTTCGCCATCGGGAGCTTCGAGAACTTTCCAGCCGTTCTCTTCCAGCACAGCGGCGATCATGGGTCGCAGCACGTCGTCGTCGTCGATCAGTAAGACAGCTTTCATCCCTCGGGCTGCGTTTTATTCATTGGCCGCTGATTTGGTGGGGGGGACTGTAGTGAAAAGGGTGCGGATGAGAAATAAAAACGGATCGGCAGTTTGCTCGTGCAGTGTGCAGCATTTCCGCGCTGGGACGCCGTGTTCTGCAACGCGCAAGCTTTGGCGTAAGGCAAGACGCTGCTGTTCTGCTTTGAAACGAGCGTTTTGGCACGGATCGAATGCCGTGTGGCATGTCGCCCGCTTGAGAAAACGAGATATGAAAAGGGGATGGCAGGGAATTAGTTTGGCGTTCGTGCTGGCGAGCAGTTCATTGCTCTCCACGGGTTGTACCACAGAACAGCGCGCCGGTCGTACGACCGGCGAATACGTGGACGACAAGACGCTGAATGGCCGTGTGCGTGCGGCGCTCAGCGACAGTCCCGATTACAAATTCACCGACGTGAACGTGGAGAGCATGCGCGGAACGGTGCAACTCAGCGGATTTGTCGGCACGTCGGCGCAAAAGGCGAGCGCCGAAGAAATTGCCAAGGGCGTGCGTGGCGTTCAGAGCGTTGAAAACAAGATCACAGTGAAGTAAGGAGAAGCAGGAGGCAGCGTGCGGCTCGTTCAACTCATGACATTCGTTTTCGTCCTGTTATTTCTGGCGATGATACCGGCCTTCGCGCATTTCGGCCGCATGACCGGAGTGCCAGGAGCGGCCTCGCTGGCGGTCTTTGCTGGACTGCTTGTGATGTTGGCTCTGAGGCGGACCTGATCTGTCCGGTGATCCGCCCCGCTCTAGCCATGCACGAAAATGATCCGGCTGCCTTGGGATTCGAAGCGCATCGGAATTTTCCGCAAGTCCTTCAGAGCATTCACAATGGCTTCGTGCTTTTCCCGTGGCGCGTAAAACATCAGGAAGCCCCCGCTCCCCGCGCCAAGTAACTTTCCACCTTCGGCGCCCGCTCGTATTCCAGCCGCGTGCCACGCATCAATTTGCGCATTGCTGATTTCGGGCGTGATGCTGCTCTTGAGTTCCCATCCTTCACGGAGAATTTCTCCAAAGCTCGCCAGGCTGTTTTTTTGCAACTCCTGCTTGAGGTCGCGCGCCAATTGCGCCATGCGCTGTAGGGCGTTCTGCTTCGACGCGCTTTCGGTGATCGCTTCCTGCTGGCTCTTCAAAATCGCCGACGCGCTCCGTGAGATGCCGGTGTAGAACACGAGGATGTTCTCCTGCAACTGCAATAGCGTCTCGCGCTTGCATAAGATCGGTTCCACGCTCACCGAATCGTCCGCATTGAACTCGATGAAATTGAATCCCCCAAATGCAGCAGCGTACTGATCCTGTTTGCCGATTGGCTCGCCACATCGCTCGATCTCGATGGAGCACGCTTCCTTCGCCAATTGCTCAGCCGATGCGTAACGTCCCGAGTAAGCGTGCAGCGCGTGCAGCAGCCCAACGGTGAACGCACTCGAAGAGCCAAGCCCCGAGCCTTTGGACGGAATGTCGGCCACCGAAGTGATTTCGATTCCACCTCGAATATCGAGCAGCGTCATTGATTCGCGGACGAGTGGGTGTTGAATCTCCGCCACCGTGTCCGCCTCCTCCGTGCGCGAGTAACTCACGCGCACACGATGGTCGAACTTCTCGTTCAACGTGATGTAAACGAACTTGTTGACCGCCGTGGACACCACCGCGCCACCGAACCTCCGGTGGAATGAAGGCAAGTCGCTTCCGCCTCCGACGAAACTCATGCGCAACGGTGTCCGGCTGATGATCATGTGCGGGTGGTTGTAATGGAAACTCCGGCGTGCTGAAACAAAAACCCCGTCCTGATTGGAACGTGACCAGCACTACGATTCCCGTTCACGGAGCCGCCGCGCGATCCAGCCAGGACGGCGACGACAATCGAGGACACCATGAACTATCGCGCCTCCGTCTTCGATTTTGTAGTAGATGGCGAAGGGGAATCGTTTCGACAGAGCCCGATGATATCCACGGACGATGCGGTGGATGCCGGCGTAGAACGAAGGGAATCAATATCGGCCAGCAGAGAATCCACGAAGTAACTGCCGACACCGGGTTCGCAGCGATCGTAGAACTCTGCTCCGTCAGCCAGATCGTCGAAAGCGGACTGAAGGATTTTGACCTTCACGGGAAGCGGCGACGCAACTCTTTCTTGGCCTCGTCCCAATCGAGCACCTTTTCTTTGCTGGCTTCGCGCCGCTCTTCGCGCGTTTTCAATTCGTCGAAGTGCCAGACGGGCGACTTCACCTGCCGCTCATCGCGAGTGAGATCTTCCCAGATCGTTTCGATGGCGTACAGTTTTTCGCGGGCGGTCATTTCGCCGAGCGGCAATTCCAACGACTTCATGACGGGAGTATCGGCGGCACATGTATGAGGGTCAACGCTAGGTGCTGGACGGAAAGGCGCGGGCAAGCCGAAGAACACGTTCGAAAATAATATTCTTCTACGTCGTGAAAGGAACCTCATCGGCTTACCCCGTCACCAGCGTCCCTACCTCTTCACCCAACACCACGCGCTTCAAGTTGTGCGGCTTAAACAAATCAAACACGATGATCGGCATCTTGTTGTCCATGCACAGGCTGAAAGCCGTGGAGTCCATGACCTTGAGTTGCTTCTGCAACGCTTCGAGGTAACTGATGCGCGCGAAGCGGACGGCCTTCGGATTCTTCTTCGGGTCGCTGTCGTAAATGCCGTCCACCTTGGTCGCTTTCAAAATCACTTCCGCGCCCATCTCGTTCGCGCGCAAGGCCGCGGCCGTGTCGGTAGAGAAGTAAGGATTACCCGTGCCGGCGGCGAAGATAACCACGCGTCCTTTTTCGAGATGCCGCATGGCGCGGCGGCGAATGAACGGCTCCGCGATCTGCGTCATGTTGATCGCGCTCTGCACTCGTGTCGGCGTGCCGCGTCGTTCGAGTGCATCTTGCAGCGCCAAGGCATTGATGACCGTGGCCAGCATGCCCATGTAATCCGCTGTCGCACGCTCAATACCTTTTTCGCTGCCGGCCACGCCGCGAAAAATATTTCCGCCGCCGATGACGATCACCATTTCAATCCCAAGCTCCCGCACTTCGCCGATTTGCTCCGCCATGTCCGCGACACGTACCCCGTCGATGCCGTTGCTGTGCGCGTCGCCGAGCGCTTCGCCGGAAAGCTTGAGGAGAATGCGGCGGTATTTGGACTTTGGGGACTTCATGCGTGCGTCTGGTCAACGAGAGAAAACATGCGGGCGCGGTTGTAGCAGCGGGGGCAAGGCGAGTCAACGAAGGCAACAACGAAAAAGCCGCGCCTCTTTCGAAGCGCGGCTGGTAAAAAGTCCTTCGCCTTTTAGGCTCCAGTGCCTTCACCCACTTGGAAGCGCACGAAGCGGCGAATCGTGATCTCGTCACCCAGTGTTTTTGAGACGGAACCGACGTGCTGCTGAACCGTCATATCCGGATTCTTCACGAAGCCCTGGTCCACGAGGCAGAACGTCTGGAAGAACTTCTCGCGCATGCCTTGAAGAATCTTTTCCATGGCCTGCGCCGGCTTGCCCTTCAAGCGGTCTGACTGCTTGTTGATCTCGTCCTCTTTGTCGATGACTTCCTTCGGGATTTCATTGCGTGAAACCGCGCCAGGATGCGAAGCCGCAATCTGGAGCGTGATGTCCCGCACGAGTTGCTTGAACTCTTCCTTTTGCGGAGTCTCGGGATTGTTCGCGCCCACTTCCACCAGCACGCCAACTTTCGCGCCGGTATGGATGTAAGCAGCCACCAGTCCGTTGCCGTTTACTTCGATACGCTCATGGCGGTTGATGCGGACGTTCTCGCCGATCTTCGAAACGGACGCGACGCGGTCTGCTTCGAGGTCCGCCTGCGGGTTGGCCGCGAGCTTCTTCGCGATGTCATCGCAGAAAGTGCGGAAGCCTTCGTTGCGCGCCACGAAGTCCGTCTCGCAATTGATTTCGACGATGACGCCCACACGCGCGCCCGGCGCAATGTGGACGGCAATAACACCTTCCTTCGCGTCGCGGCCCGCTTTCTTCGCGGCGGACGCCTGGCCCTTCTTGCGAAGAATGTCCACGGCAGCGTCGAGGTCACCGTTCGCTTCGGTGAGCGCTTTTTTGCAATCCATTAAACCCGCGTTGGTCATTTCGCGGAGTTTCGCCACGGCACTGGCAGTAATTTCGGCCATAAAAATTTCTACTGGTTGAAAATTAAAAGTTGAAAGTGCGAAGGCGAGGAGACGACTGGATCGTTCCTCGCCCTCGATTGAAAACTCACTAGGCAGCGGAAACAGCCGCAACTTCCGCCGGCGCGGGCGCGGGCGCGGTTGCCGCTTCAACCGGAGCCTGTTCCTCGGTTTGCTCCGCGGGCTTATTGCCGCGGGCGCGCTTGGAATCGTACTCGGCCTTCGCTTCACCGACCGCTTGCACGATGGCGCTCAACACGATGCGCACGGAGCGAATCGCATCGTCGTTGCCCGCGATTGGGTAATCGACGAGATCCGGATCGCAGTTCGTGTCCACGATGGCGACGATGGGAATCTTCAGCCGGCGCGCTTCCGCCACGGCGTTGTGCTCGCGCTTCACGTCCACGACGAACATCGCGGCGGGAAACTTCTCCATGTTGCGGATGCCGTCGAAATACTTCACTTGGCGGGCGTGCTCGCGGCGAATCATCGACTGCTCCTGTTTCACGTAGTCGTTGATCGAGCCGTCGGTTTCCATCTTCTCGATCGCCTTCATGCGCGCGATCGATTTCTTCACCGTGCCGAAATTCGTCAGCGTGCCGCCGAGCCAGCGTTCCGTCGCGTAAATCTGCCCGCACGTTTTTGCCGACTCTTTAATGGTTTCCTGCGCCTGCTTCTTCGTGCCGACGAACAGGATCTGTCCGCCCTTACGCACGATGGTGCCGAGGAATTGGCACGCCGCATCAAGCTGGTTCGCCGTTTTACTGAGGTCGATGATGTGGATGCCATTGCGCGCATCAAAGATGAACGGCTTCATCTTGGGGTTCCAGCGACGCGTCTGGTGCCCAAAGTGGACACCGGCTTCCAACAATTCTTTAACTCCGATCGTTGTCATGTATTTCCAATAGTTCCGAGCTTAGCGGCCAAAATTTCGGCCAGCCCATCCCGCGGAAAGTCGGGATTTAATTAAGTGTTATTGTGGCCACCGCGCCCACACGAGCGACGGATATTTAAGACCGTTTCCTTGTGAAAGACTGACTGGCGAATGCCAGCGATCTTCCGAAAGGGGCGGCAAGATAACAAAGGATGGGGTTGGGGCAACTGTTTATTTTGGGTTCTGCGAACGGCCGCATCACGGCATCCCGATCTATTTCTCGCGCCAGAAATAAATTCCCGGCACCCATCCAAGAACGTAAAGATCACTGGTAGGATTAAAGATGAAGTTCGTCGGGCCGACGACCAGACCCCAATGTCCAAAGCCGCCGCCGTACATCAGTTCCAAATACTTCACGCCTGAATCGCTGCAGCCAGCCCAAGTCCGAGGTTGTTGCTCACTCGAAATACGGAGCACCGTATCCGGCAGGTTGAGGTTGGTGGTTGGCCCATCGGATGCAGTCGAGAGATAATTCGTTGCCCAAGTTTGTAAGGTCGCCGCTGAAATCGTTTTCTTCACATGCTTCGCGAAGCGTGCCGTCGCGACCTCGGGCTTGTTGTGCCAGACAAACCCGGCGTAAAAACCTGCGACAAGAGCGAGAAGGATCAATATGTTGCGAATCATAACCCTGGCCATCCACCGAAATGGACTTAGTTCGTTCATCCCGCGAACTCAATCTCCCGCCATGGCCGGCTCTCGGTCCTTCTTCTCCCACGCGCGTTTGACTCTTTCCGGAAGGCTTGAGTCCACGCGGGCGTAGTACGTCTCTTCGCCCAGCAAATCATCGACCGCCTGCTGCAACTCGCGCGAGGGAGCCACAAAGTATTTGTCGTGCGTTTCAATGAAAACGATTTCGCCGCCGGGCTGGCGGATGGAAAGGAACAATGGGCATTTGCCGGGGAATTTCGCCACGAGATCGAAAATCGTACGCAGCTTCTCGTCGTTCAAATGGACGGCATTGAGACGCAAGTGAACCTGCTTAGTGAATTTGCGCGGTGCGTCTTCGAGCAGCATTACTTCGGTCGGGAATATTTTTGGGCGGTCCTCATCGTTGTTAACTTCCCCGACCACGAGCAGCGCTTTGTTCGCTTCGAGCAGGGAACGGTACTTGTCGTAGTTCTCATTCATGCAGAGCATCGTGAACGTGCCCTCCAGATCTTCCAGCGTGACCATCGCGTACGGCTTGCCGCTCTTCTTCGACATGCCCTGCTGCACGCCAGTGATGATGCCGCCGATGCGCGTCATCGTGCGCGCGCCCAGAGCGGAAGCGGTGCGGGAGTTCGAGAGCGTGTATCTTTCGAGCAATGGCGCGAACGGTGTGAGCGGATGGCCTGTGATGTAAAAGCCGAGCAACTCCTTCTCGTGCGCGAGCAATTCGCTTTGCGACCACTCAGGCACGCGAATCATCCCGTCATCTTTTGTTTCCGCTTTTTCTTCCAACATGCCGAAGAGCGAAACCTGCCCGCGCGCTTTATCTGCTGCAGCGCTCGATGCCCGTCCTGCGACGCGATCGATGGAGGCGAAAAGCGTCGCGCGTGTCTCGCCAAAGCCATCGCAAGCGCCGGATTTGATCAGTGCTTCAATGGCTTTCTTGTTCACCGCGCGCAGGTCCACTCGTTCCAACATGTCGGCGAAGGATTTGAATGCGCCGCCTTCCTTGCGTGCCTGAAGAATGCTTTCGACTGCGGCTTCACCCACGCCTTTGACCGCAACGAGGCCAAAGCGGATGACTTGTTGCCGTTCATTTTCGCCCTTGGAATCAGCGCCTTCCTTGCCCGCCGGTCTTGGAGCCGGCGCAAAAAACATGTCGCCTTCGTTCACGTCCGGCTGCAGCACATCCACTCCCATCGAACGCGCTTCGTTAAGCAACACAGTCAACTTATCCGAGTTGCTCATGTCGTTCGTCATCATCGCGCACAGGAACTCCACCGGGTAATTCGCCTTCAGATACGCCGTTTGATACGCCACGATCGCGTAAGCCGCCGCGTGCGATTTGTTGAACCCGTAGCCCGCGAACTTTTCCAACAAGTCGAACACTTCGTTCGCCTTCGATTCTGGAATGTTGTTCTTCTCCTTGCAGCCCTTCACGAAAATGCTGCGCTGCTGCGCCATCTCCTCGGCCTTCTTCTTGCCCATCGCGCGCCGCAACAAGTCCGCTCGGCCTAGCGTGTAGCCCGCGAGCAACTGCGTCGCCTGCATGACCTGCTCCTGGTAGATGAGCACGCCGTAAGTCTCCTTCGAAATGGATTCGAGCAACGGATGCGCGTACTCGACCGGCACTTCGCCGTGACGCCGTTTGATGAAATCGGGAATCAGATCCATCGGGCCGGGTCGATAGAGCGACACGAGCGCCGTGATGTGCTCGACCGAAGCGATTTGAAACTTGCGGCACAAATCCCTCATGCCGCCGGATTCCAACTGGAACACGCCGACCGTGTTGCCCTTGTTCAGAATCTCGTAAGTCTTCGCGTCATCGAGCGGCAAATCATCGAGCACGATGTCGATGCCTTGCGTGCGCTTCACCATCTCCACGGTGTTGCGCAGAACGGTGAGCGTCTTCAGCCCGAGGAAATCCATCTTCAGCAAACCGAGTTCGCCGACGGGATTCATCGCGTACTGCGTGACGATCGTTCCGTCCTCGTCCTGCTTGAGAGGAAGTAACTCGACCAATGGTTTGTCGCTGATGACGACACCCGCGGCATGAACGGAGGAATTGCGCGAGATGTCTTCGAGCACGAACGCGATGTCCACCAACTCGCGCGTCACCTCCTCGGTGTTGTAGGCTTCCTTGAACTCCGGCGATTGCTTGAGCGCGAGTTCGAGGCTCATCTTCAAGTCGGTCGGAATCATCTTTGCCAGCCGGTCGCAGTCGCCGTAGCTCAGGCCCATCACACGCCCCACATCACGTACGACGGACTTCGCGCCCATCGTGCCGAAGGTGATGATCTGCGCCACGCATTCGCGGCCGTACTTCTGGCGCACGTATTCAATCACGTCCGCGCGCCGGTCGTCCGCGAAGTCGATGTCAATGTCAGGCGGATTCACGCGCTCAGGATTCAGGAAACGCTCGAAGAGAAGCCCGTAACGAATCGGATCCACGTTCGCAATGTCGAGCAG
>DATHKK010000670.1:0-10712 GCA_035489355.1 Candidatus Limnocylindria bacterium | reverse complement strand
ATTTGAGGCGGCTTTTGGCTATCGACCGATCCGCGCACTGCTCATCATGGTGGCGATCATCAGCACCGTGGGATTTTCCTACGTGGTGCTCACGCCGCTGTTTGCGCGCGACGTGTTTGGCGGTGATGCGCGCGTGCTGGGCTATCTGATGTCTGCATCGGGCGCGGGCGCGCTGGCCGGTGCCTTGTATCTCGGCACCCGCAAAGGTGTGCGCGGCCTGGGCATCGTGATGACGGTGGGCGGTGTATCGATGGGCGCGGGGCTGATAATGTTTGCCAGTTCGAAGCTCTTGCCGTTCGCGTGTTTCTCGCTGGCGCTCGTCGGTCTGGGTGGAGTGCTGTTGATGGCGTCGAGCAACACCGTGGTGCAGGCGCTGGTGACCGAAGAACGGCGTGGCCGGGTGATGAGCATTTTCACGATGGCCTTCACCGGCACGATGCCGTTCGGCAATCTTCTGGTGGGCTGGCTGGCCGGGCGAGTCGGGGCACGACCGACTTTGATCGCGAGCGGCGCGATCTGTCTGGTGACCTCCGCCGTATTCTATCGTCTGCTGCCCGGCCTGCGCGCCGCCGCTGCGCCCGAGCTGGCGCGATTGGAGACGGCGGAGGTGGAGTGAAAGCGTGAGTTTGGATCAACCCGCGAACGGGACCGCGATCAAATCATTCGTCAAGCGGAGCCGACTTTGCATTGGGGCGGGTAACACCCCATTGGCGGAGGCCGCATCCCGGTGATGCTGCACGGCAAGTCGAACCCCACAACTGCAGGCGAGTCTTGCAACGGGAGTTCAACCATCCAAAGGAAGTTAAGCATTATGAAACATGACCTTAATGAGGGCGGCAGCGCAATTATGGAACGGCCCGAAACCAAACCCGGCCCCGGGAAATCGGACGCCGATAAGGCGGAGATGATGAAGAAGATGGAAGCGGCGGGTACGCCGGGTCCGTCGCACAAGGCGCTTGACGCTTTTGTGGGCAATTGGAAGGCGGAGGTGAAGAGTTGGTGTGAGGCGGGCGGCGAGCCCCACGTGAGCCAGGGAACGGCGAAATCAAGCTGGACGCTGAATGGCCGCTACGTGGAAAGGCGAGTTCCATGGCGAAATGATGGGCAAGAAGTTTACCGGGCGGAGCCTGCTGGGCTACGACAATACGAAGCAGAAGTTCAACAGCGTGTGGGTGAGTGACATCCAGACCTCGATGTTTACGAGCGAGGGCAAGGGAGACAGCGGTAACAAAGTCATCACGCTGGAAGGCAAAGGAGATTGCCCCGCGACGGGCCGGAAGGACGTGCCCATGAAACAGGTGTTCCGCGCGCTCAGCCCGGACAAGTACACCTTCGAAATGTTCGACGGGAGCAAGGGCGAGGACGTGAGGACGATGGAGATTACTTACACCCGGCAGTAAGGGATTTCGGCAGTGGAAGGCACAGCGGCCCCAGCGGTCGCTGTGCTTTTTTGTTTTTGCTGGGTTTGGCGAGCCAAACCCAGCGTGAAGTGCTTGCGCGCGGCTACGGGCGCAAAGGCTTCGACACCCCAGTGACTCACTCGCGCCCGCTCGTTCGGCCTGCGGGGGGATGTCTCTGCCGGAGCTGATCGGCGTGACAAGCCCGCTGTGCCGTGAGCAGGCGGAACCGGTGGCCGTATTTTCGCTGGCCCGCCTGGACGATGAAACGCTAGCGTTCGTTCCATGTTCACCGCTTCCCGCATTTTTCTCGCGGCCAGTCTGCTGTCCGCGACTGCTCTCACTGGATTCTCCGCTGACAGCCCTTCGCCGAAACCGCTGCGTGCGTTGCTGATTACCGGAGGTTGTTGCCACAACTACACGCTCCAAAGCCAGCAACTCACCAACGCCGCAGCTAAACTCGCGAAAGTGGAATGGAAGATCGTGCAGGAGGGAGGCTCCGGCACCAAAGCGATGATCTCGCTTTATGATGAGGCAGACTGGGCGAAGGGCTACGACGTGGTGGTGCACAACGAATGTTTCGCCGACACGACGGACACGAATTACATCCGCAAGATCACCACTGCGCACAAGGCGGGCGTCCCGGCCGTGGTGATTCACTGCGCCATGCACACGTATCGCGCGGTGGGTATCGACGACTGGCGCGAGTTTCTCGGTGTCACGAGCCGGCGGCACGATCATCAGAGTCGTTACGCGGTGACGAAAGTTGCGCCGGAGCATCCCATCGTGAAAGGCATCCCGGACGATTGGAAAACGCCGATGGACGAGCTTTACGTGATCGACAAGCTGTGGCCGAACGCAAAAGCGCTGGCCACGTCCGTGAGCGAACGCGATGGCAAAACTTATCCGGTGATCTGGATCAATCAGTATGGCAAGGCACGCGTGTTCGGCACGACGTACGGACATTCGGATGACACGTTCCGTGATCCTGTGTTTCTTGATTACGTCACGCGCGGAATGTTGTGGGCGGCTGGGGCGCTGGAGAAGTAACAGAACGAGGATCCCGTGCGCTGCGAAGGCCATACATCACCAGGCCGCCGATGACGCCGCCGGCGTGACACACGGCAATGGGAACGCCCATCAATCCAAAGTGAAGAGACGCGAGCACCACATTCCCGGTCGCCGCTTCGAGAGCCGCTTTGCCAAGAACCACAGCAAGAGAGCACCATCCGGCACGCTGTTCCCACGCTCCCGCACGACGGATCATTTCAATGGCCGTGATGGCCATCAAGCCGTGTGCAACACCGGACAGACCGCAGAATCCAATTGAGGAAACGGCAGGCGACGTGAGCGCCGCGGCGAGACTGCCGAATGCGCTTGCGCCAACTGCGTTCAATCGCGCGAACGGGGACCAGTGCCGCAGTTCCGCAAACAGCATCAGGAAGGCGGCGCCATCCAGGAGCAGATGATACCAGGAGACGTGGACGAACGGGTGGGTGACGATGCGCCACCATTCTCCGTTCGCAACCCGATCAGGGAAGAAAACCAATTGCTCGTTCCATTCTCGCGAAAGCAACGGCGCGTTTGCGATCGCGAGGAGAATGGCGAACACGATGAGTTCCACTCGGAGCGGCGAAGAACGCACGCTGGATTTTTTAATGCCGGTGAGTGGAATCGCGATGTTCATGGAAGAAAGCCGGAATGGCAGATGAGCCCGCCATTCCGGCCAGGAAGGTTTACTGGTCGCGACGGGCCGGGCGGAGCATGCGCATCATCGCAATCAATGCGACGAACAGCGGCCCAACAGGTCCCGAGCCGCCTCCACCGCCGAGATTGAAGTCCACGCTGCGTTTCGGCGGCGTGGGCGAAGTTGCGGCCGGCGTGGGCGTGACATTGTTCGGCGCGGGCGTAACGGGCGTGAAAGTCTGCGGCCGGGTCGCGGAGGCGAGTTTCATTTCCGGAGATTGCGGCCCGAGATCCGCCACGGCTTTGCTGCGAATCTTTTCGAACTCCGCGCGCACAACTTCCTGCGCTTTGCGATCGCGATCGCTGCGCAGCACATTGTTACGCGCAATTTTCCATCGCTGAAATTCCGCATCGTTCTCCAGGACCAGGAACGAGGTGTATTCCGTCACGATGGAATAGCCTTCCCCGAGCCGGACGATTTCCGGCGCAACTTCGTTGCGAGTCCCAGTTCGATCTGCGTCCTTCAGCAAACCGTCGATGCGATGCCACGCCCACATGCGTTCCAATTCGGGATTGCCGTCCTCACTTTTCGGGAACTCAAGCTGTGCGGTCTTCTTGAATTCCATGCCGTTGATGCTGCCGCGAATCTTCACGTCCCCGACGCCGCCATTTTTGTAACGTCCATAAATCCGTACCGGCGACCCGTGGTAAAGGTTCGGCATCGTCTTCGGCTCAATGTCGCTGACTTCCACGCCAGCGATTTCAATCTTCAAGTCACTCGCGACGGGCCGCGTCAGCTTGCGACGAAACGCCTTGGCCTGGCGGCCAAAATTATCTTCCGGCGAAAGGAACGCAGCGAGGCCGCCGGAGTCCTGCGCCAATTGTTCGAGCAACGGCTTGTTCACATCATTGCCCACGCCAATGCAGAACACGCGCGCGCTCCGCGGGCGTTCGCTGATCAATTGCAGCAACGTGCGCCGCTCCTGTTGTTCCGTCATCCCATCGCTGAAGATGATCACGTTCAGCGGGCGGTCTGCGTTCGCGTACTTGTAAGCCGTCGTCACTGCTGGATTCAGAACCGTGCCGCCGCGCGCTTGTTGGGAAGCAAGGAACGCCTGTGCGGCTTCTTTGTTTTGCGCGGACGCTTGGCGCAGTTCCTTGAACGCGAGATTCGGTTGCACGTTGAAGGTGATGATTTCGATGCGGTCCTGTTCCGAAAGCTCATTCACGAACGCGCCAATTGAATCTTTCGACAAGAGCAATTTGCCGTCCTGCGCCATGCTGCCGGAGATATCCAGCAGGAACACGTAATCCATGCCTGTATCGAGCTTCGCGAGGTCTTCGCCCGCGGTGAGTGTGAGCGAGAAGTAGCCGTCCTCGCCGTCGCGTTTCGATGCGACGAGATCGAACCCGGTCTTCGGCCGCGCGAGCTGGCAGGAAATCACGATGTCGCGCGCGAGGCTACCTTCCTTTGTTTCAAGGCTCGCCTGGTGCAATCCATCGGTGTGTTTGGCCACGACAAAGTCCTTCGCGTGACTCGGACTCTCGACGCTTCCAATCGGTATGGCCGACTTGATTTCAACGTTGAAGGCGAAGCGGCCTGTGGTACGCGAGTCCACGTTTTTGCGTGTCGCGGTGGCCAGCGGATACACGTAAGTCGCCGTATCGTGGTCCACGTCGAGTTCCTGATAGTAAGTGAGTTGAACCTTCTGATCGGCGTTCGGCGCAATGGGAAAGATGCGCATCTCGAACGTTTTGAAATCAACTTGCTCCAGCAGCCCCGGGTCGCGGCGCGTTTGCTTGTAGCTTTCGTAGATTTCCCGCGCGCGTTTTTTCTCCAGCACTTCACCCACCATTTCCTTGCCATTGATCCACATGCTGAAGTTCGCGATCGATGCGCCCTTCGGCACGGGAAACGTGTAGAGCGCTTCGACCTGCCGGCTCTCCGTGTTGTGGAACACCTGCGTGACTTTCGTCACCGCGATGCCGTTGTTGATGGTGACCTGCACGTCGTGCTCCTTCACTTCCAGCACGCCGCCGAATCCGCCGTCTGCCACGAGCAGCCCGGCGGCGCGCATGCTCGGAGGCGCAAGGATGCCGATGGCGGCCAGCGCCACGGCGAATGCTTTTTGAATAACTTTCAGTTTCATAATTGTGTTTCTCTCGGCGGCCGGTTCATCCCGGCGCACCGCGAAACACATCCACCTCTTGTGCCAAAGCCTTGATTCGCAAATGGACACGCGGAATTGAGCGTGAAAACACGTCGAAGGCGCTTCTCGCCCGTTTTACACGAACGCGTGCCGAGGACTTCAATCGACATTTTCTGCGCGGGCCGTCATCCTTTTCTGCATGGCTTCAATCCTCAGCGCTGCGGAGCGTGAATTCTTTCGAGAAGTGTCCGACGCGGCCTTTGCCAATCCGTTCAGCCCGCGACGACAGGAGCTTGATACAAAAATCGCGGGCGGAATCTTGCGTGAGCCGGAGCGCGTCCAGCGGTTGCTCGGCGCCATCACTCCTCGCATCGCGAAACTGGAGCAGGCAGGCAAAGCGCACCTTAAACACTTTCGCGGAGAGGAACAGGTGATGATGCGCAATGCGTTTCTCTTCGAGATGTATCACGCCCATTGCGACGGCCTCGACGAACTGATTGTGGAGCAACTCAAGGCCGGCGACGCGCCCTGCACGGTGCGGTTTGCGCGCGAGGCGCTGGCCGCTTTGTCTCGCCGCGGATTTGCCGAGTCTAACGCGCTCCGCTTCTTCAGCATCTTTTTTCAACTGCGCCGCGCTTACTACTTCATCGTGCATGGACTTCAGGGCGACAGCGCGTCCATGCATGAGTTGCGGCGTCATTTGTGGAACAACGTTTTCACGCACGACATTCGCTGGTACGAAAAGTATTTGTGGAACCGCCTCGAAGATTTCTCAACGCTGCTGCTCGGCGAAACCGGCACGGGCAAGGGCGCCGCGGCGGCCGCGATTGGCCGAGCTGGATTCATTCCGTACGACGCGAGCCGCAGCCGCTTTGTCGAGAGCTTCACGCGCAGTTTTATCTCGCTGAACCTTTCGCAATTTCCCGAGACGCTCATCGAATCCGAACTGTTCGGCCACAAGCGCGGCGCTTTCACCGGCGCGGTGGAAGCGCACGAAGGCATTTTCTCGCGGTGCAGCGCGCACGGGTCGATCTTTCTCGATGAAATTGGCGACGCCTCGGTTCCCGTACAGATTAAGCTGCTGCAAGTATTGCAGGATCGGGCGTTCTCGCCGGTCGGCAGCCATGAGAAATTGCGCTTCAAAGGCCGGGTCATTGCCGCGACCAATCGTTCGCTCGAGGAATTGCGCGTACGAAAACTCTTTCGCGACGATTTCTTTTATCGCCTCTGTTCGGACGTCATCACCGTTCCGTCGTTGCGCCAGCGGCTGCTCGAATGCCCGGAAGAACTCCACGTGTTGCTGGCGAGCCTCGTCCAGCGGATGACCGGCGAGACAGGCAGCGAACTCATTGGTTTCGTGCGCGAGCGGCTGATCGTATCGTTGGGCGAGCATTACGAATGGCCCGGCAATGTACGCGAACTCGAGCAAGCGGTGCGGCGCGTTCTCATTACCGGCAGCTACGAACCCCGACGCGCTGCCGAGCGCGACTTCGCGGATGGGCTTTCCCGGCGCATGCGCGACGGAAGCATCGATGCCGATGAACTGCTCTCGACTTTCTGCGGGATGCTGCACGAACGCTTCGGCACCTTCGAAGAAGTGGCCCGGCGCGCGAACTTGGATGCACGCACCGTGAAACGGTACTTGGCGCAAAAGCGCGCTGTTTTCCAATGACGGTAATTGTTGACGATCTGGAACATTGATAGTTCTGAACCCCGACTCGCGAACGACGTGGCGACGCAAAAAGAAACCGTGGAATTCCGGCTGGCGAAACTGCGCCAGCCGGAGCGTTTCTCCGCCCGCTCGATGTTCGGCGAATACGCGCTCTACGGCAATCGGCCGGCGGAAATTCACGATCCTTTGCATAAAGAAGTTTCACGTTTCATCGCGGCTGCTATCTTCCTTGAACAATTTCTCCAACTTGAATGAGGCGAAGCATTAGCAGAGATACGGTTTGGCGTGGAACAATCGTTGCGGGCGGTGAGCTGGGAAGGGCGGTCCTGCTCGCGCTCGTGATTTGCTTTGCGCCTTCTTGTCGTGAATCCAATTCAGGGAAGCCGGCCAAAGAAGCGTTGGCCGCAAAATCCGTGCAGACCGCGCGCGCGGAACTAAGGCCCATGGATCGCACGGTCATTGTCACCGGCTCGTTTCACGCGCGCGAGCAAAGCACGCTGAGCGTCAAGGTGCCGGGGCGACTGGAGAAGATCACGGTTGATATCGGCAGCGTCGTGCGCAAAGGCGAAGAACTCGCGCGGATCGACCGGACCGATTACGAACTGCGCGTCCGGCAGGCGGAAGCGGTGCTTGCCCAGGCGCGCGCCGTCGTGGGACTGCCCCTGGAAGGAGACGACGACAAAGTCGATGTCGAAAAGACCGGCACGATTCGGCAGGCCCAAGCCGTCCTCGAAGAAGCGACCAAGAACCGCGAGCGCGTGAAGCAATTGCGCGCGGACAAGATTGCGGCGCAATCCGAGCTGGACACGGTCGAAGCCGCTTACGCCGTGGCTCTCAGCCGATATCAGGATGCGCTTGAGGAAATTCGTGGCCGGGCCGCCCTGGTGTTGCAGCGTCGCGCGGAATTGAATCTTTCGCGCAAACAACTCACGGACACGGTCACGACCGCGCCCTTCGACGCCATCGTTCATCAGCGGCTCGCGCATCCCGGCGAGTATGTCCAAACCGGAACGCCGCTGGCCGTCCTGGCCGCGGTGAATCCACTGCGGCTACGCCTGGAGATTCCAGAACGCGAATCAACGCAGGTCCGTCCGGGTCAGAGTGTCCGCGTGACGGTGGGGGGAAGCACCAATGTTCACTCCGCGACGATCGCGCGCGTGAGTCCCGTCCTCGTCGAGACGAGCCGGATGTTGCTGGTGGAAGCAGACGTGCCCGCGGCCCCCGAATTGCGCCCCGGCTTGTTCGCCCAGGCGGAAATTGTCGTGAACGAAAACGATGCCGCGCTGTGCGTGCCGGACGGGGCCATCACCAGTTTCGTCGGCATCGAAAAAGTTTTCGTCGTGAAGGACGGCAAGGCCTCCGAGAAGAATGTGCGCACCGGAAGGCGGCGCGGAAAGTCTGTCGAAGTGCTGTCAGGCGTAGCAGCCGGCGATGTCGTGGTCTTGAATCCCGGTCGGCTGCGCTCGGAACAGCCGGTGATCGAGGAGGCGAATGCAGCGGCTCGCTGAAGTCTGTCTGCGGCGGCCGGTTTTCGCGGCGATGCTGATCCTCTCGATGGTCGTCGTGGGGGCCGTTAGTTATTTCCGCCTCGGCGTGGATCGATTTCCCTCGGTCGATTTGCCCACGGTCAACGTTCGCACCTCGCTGCCCGGCGCCTCGCCCGCGGAAGTGGAGGCGCAGGTTTCGCAACCGATCGAGGAAGCGGTTAACACGATTCAGGGCATTAAGGAACTTCGCTCCATCTCGGGCATGGGATCGTCGTTCGTCATCGCCACGTTCGATCTCGGGCGTGACATCGAGAGTGCGGCGCAGGATGTGCGCGACCGCGTGGCCAGCGTGTTGCGCGACCTGCCACGCGATGTTGAGCCGCCGATCATTTCGAAACTCGACAACGATCAGTCGCCGATCCTGAGCATCGCGTTGGTGGGAAATCGTTCCGCGCGCGAACTCACCGAACTCGCGGACAAGGTGGTGAAGGTACAACTGGAACGTTCCGCCGGCGTCGGCGAAGTGGAAATTCTCGGCGGCGTTGAACGCGCCATCAGCATCTGGGTCGATGCCGATCGGCTGGCGGCGTATCAGATTCCCATCACCGCCGTGCGCGACGCCATCGTGAGCCAGAACGCCGATTCGCCGGGCGGCAACGTCACGTCGGACTTGCGCGAGAAGACGCTGCGCACGTTCGGGAAAATCGCCGACCCGGCGAAGTTCAACGACCTCGTCGTGGCCACGATCAATCGCACACCCATTCGCGTGCGTGACATCGGCCGCGCGGAAGATGGGACCAAAGAGCCGCGTACGCTGGCGCGATTGAATGGCATTCCCACGGTCACGCTCGACATCCGCCGCCAGTCCGACGCCAACACCGTGGCCGTGATCGAAGGAGTGAAGGAAAAGCTGGCGGCGGTCGCGGCGGAATTGCCCCCCGATGTGAAACTCGAGGTCATCCGCGATCAGTCGCGTTTCATCTACGAGGCGCTGCATGAAATCAAAGTGCATCTGGTCCTCGGCAGCATCCTGGCCTGCCTCGTGGTGTTGCTGTTCATGAAAGACTGGCGCGCGATGGTCATCGCGGGTGTCGCCATTCCGACGTCCGTCATCGCCACGTTTGGAATGATGTGGGCGCTCAACTTCACGTTGAACAGCGTAACGATGCTCGCGCTCGTGCTGATGGTCGGCATCGTCATCGACGACGCCATCGTCGTGCTCGAAAACATTTTCCGGTTCGTCGAAGAGAAGAAGATGAATTCCTTCGAGGCCGCGCGCGCCGCGACCGAGGAAATCGGCCTCGCCGTTCTGGCCACCACGCTGAGCCTCGTCGTGATTTTTGTGCCGGTCTCGTTCATGTCCAGCGTATCGGGCCGGTTTCTCTTTCAGTTCGGCATCACCGCGGCGGTGGCCGTGATGGTGAGCTTGATCGTTTCCTTCACGCTCACTCCGGTGATGAGCGCGCGTTTGTTTCGGCGGCGCAGAGAAGGCGGTTCTCATGGCGAGCAGTCGCGTCTCGGTTTCTATGTGCGGATCGATCGCGGTTACGAGCGGCTGCTCCGTTTTTCCATGCGGCATCGGCTGGGCGTGATGGTCCTGGCGCTCGCGCTGATTGTCTCGTCCGTTCCCCTCTACAAATTGATCAAGCAGGAATACATGCCGAGCAATGCTGATGAGGGTGAGTTCGACATTAACGTGCGGGCGCCCGAAGGCTTGAGCATCAACGCGATGGACGAAGTGACGCGGTTGATCGAGGGCGAGTTGAGCGGCGTTTCGGGAATCAAAACGGTGCTCGCCTCGGTGGGAGCCGGCGGGTTGGGCGGGTTGAGCCAGGTGCGTGTTTATGCGGAATTGCTGCCGCATGACCAGCGCGTGTTTTCCTTCGGGCGTCTGTTCCGCGAGTTGCTGCACGGCCGTCCGCAAGCCGCGTTCAAAGGAAATTTTTCCCAACAGCAAGTTGCGCAGGAAATTCGTCAGCGCCTGAGAAAGTATCCCGCGTTGCGCGCCGCCATTCGCGGCGCCCGTTCGTTCAACATTGGCGGCAGCCAATCCGAGATCGATTTTTCGTTACTTGGTCCTGATTTGGAAGCGCTCAACAACTTCGCCGAGCAACTCCGTCGGCGCGCGCCCGAACTCGGCATCATCGACGCGGACACCACACTGAAGCTCGACACGCCGGAAGTGCGCGTCGTCATCGACCGCGCCCGGGCGGCCGATCTGGGCGTGGACATCGCGGACATCACGGCAGGTCTGCGCCTCATGGTCGGCGGCGATCCGAGAGTCTCGCGCTTTCGTGATGAATCGGTGAACGACGATTAC
>DATHKK010000669.1:0-5976 GCA_035489355.1 Candidatus Limnocylindria bacterium | reverse complement strand
GGCGGTGCAAAATATGCCGGGTACGGAACGCACGCTGGATCTTCCGGCGGCTCAGGTCATTTCTCGCTTGGAAGAAGCGCGTGAAGCTCGGCACGAATTGCAACGCGACGTCGCTTCGGCGCATACCGTTTTCACAGCCACTGCCAGCAGCGGCGCAACTCTCCGAACCGACGACTCCACTCCCGTTTCGGCTGTTCCGGCTGTCGAGCGCGTTGCTCGCGCGGTCCTGGATGGCGTCGCGCACATTCGCCAGACGGGGAACGAATCCGTCTCCGTCGTGCTGAAGCCGGATGCCGGCACTGAACTTTTGCTGCGCGTGGAAATGCGCGACGGCGCGCTCAGCGCCCAACTCCATTTCGAACGCGGCGACAGATCGATGCTCGACAAGCACTGGGATGAATTGCAGCGGCGTCTGGCCGAGCAAGGCGTTCGCTTGACTCGTGACGACAGCGCGGGCTTCGGCAGCAACGCGCAGTTCGCGCACTCGCAACGCCGCTCGTTTGTTCCCGAGAACGATCCGGCGCAAACGTTCTCTCCCGTCGCAAGCACTAAGAAAAATTCGACTCACGCCACCAGCATGTTGCGCGGTGTCCGCGGTTTTGAAACGTGGGCATAAATTTATGGCAACCTCTTCCATTAGTTCCGTCTCCAGCAGCGCCGACTTAACGGACACGACCAGCCGCGTTCCGCTCCAGGTGCTGGGCCAGGATGATTTTTTGAAACTGCTCGTGGCGCAACTTTCCGCGCAGGACCCGCTCAATCCGCAGAAGGACACGGAGTTCATCGCGCAGATGGCGCAGTTCAGCGCGCTGGAACAAGCGAAGTCGATGGAGGTGAACATCTCCGCGCTTCGCACACAGCAGACTTTTGTGCAGGCTAACGCGCTGCTCGGGCGCGAAGTGAGTTTGCAAATCGATAAGGACACCACCGTTCAGGGCGTCGTCAGCGCCGTGAACATCGAGGCAGGGACGCCGAAGATCGTCGTCAACGATCAAGCCTACGACATGGCCGGTTTGCTGTCCGTGTCGCTGGTTCAACCACAATCGGCCACTCAAACGAGCCAACCCTAAATCAGATTATGCTTCGATCACTTAACTCCGGCGTCAGCGGCATCCAGCAGTTCCAGGAACAGATGGATGTCATTGGCAATAACATCGCCAACGTGAACACGACTGCCTTCAAATCGGCGCGGGTCGAATTCGCGGACGCATTCAGCCAGACGCTGCGTGGTTCCGCGGCAGGCAGCGCGACCAGCAGCAGCACGACTTCGCTGCAAGTGGGCACGGGCGTCAGCACCAGCTCCATTCAGAACCAATTCACGCAAGGCGCGGTGACGCGCACGGGACTGCCGACGGATCTCGCGGTGTCAGGCCAGGGATTTTTCGTCGTACGCGATCCGATGAACAACTCGACGTTCGCGACGCGCGCGGGCGATTTTCGCGTGGATAACAACGGCTATCTCGTGACCAACGACGGGATGCGAGTGCAGGGATTTTCCGATGCGGGCTTGAGCGCGCGCGGCGACATTCAGATCGACGCAACGGGAGCCCCGGCCACGGCGGCCGCGGGCGCAACGGTCGCTTCGTTCAGTTTCGATCAACAAGGACAGGTGAATGTGCGCTTGAGCGACGGCACAGAATTCATTCGCGGCCAGGTGCTCTTGCAGAATTTTCAGGACCCGCAGGCGCTGGTGAAGGAAGGCAATAATCTTTACTCCGGTCTCTCCGCCGCCGGTCCGCTAACGAACCCGGATGTGCCCGGAACGATGGGCCTTGGCCGAGTGCAGGCGGGCGCATTGGAACTTTCCAACGTGGATCTCGCGAATGAATTTTCCACGCTCATCACCACGCAACGCGCCTTCCAGGCTTGCTCGCGCATCATCACTACGAGTGACGAGATGTTGCAGGAACTCGTGAACCTCAAACGTTAATTCATCATGGCAGACCGCGCTCAAATCGAATTGAACCCGGCCGAGGACGAAGCTTCGGCGGCAACCGCCAAGTCTGGTGGCGGCATCAAAGCGATGCTCCCGCTCATCATCACGGTGGTGCTCATGCCCGCGGTGGCGTGGGCCATGACCACGTTCGTGCTCGTGCCCAAGTTGCAGAAATCCCTCGGTCTCACGCCGGCGGAACATGCGGAGCCGGCGGAAGGCGAGGGAGAACAAGGCGGGCATGAAAAAACCGCCTCGGCGGGCGAACACGGCGGCAAGGAATCTGGCGGAAAAGAAAAAGGCGGCTCCAAGGAAACCGCGACCATGGCCAAGCTGCTCGTGAATGTCTCGGGTACGGCGGGTTCGCGCTATCTGCTCGCGAGTCTCACGCTGGCGGGCAACACGTCCGATTTCAAAGCGAAGCTGGAAAAGAATGACGCGAAGCTGCGGGACATTGCCTGCACGCTCCTCGCGACAAAAAACATCAGCGATCTCGAAAAGCCCGGCGCGCGCAATCTCGTACGTTCGGAATTGCTGACTGCCTTCAACAACGTCCTGGGCGGCAATATCGTACAGGAAATTTACATCACCGAATTCGCAATCCAGTAACATGGAAACCTCCGCGCCCCAACTCAGCGACGAAGCGATGCCTCCGGAACAGGAGAGCATCGTAACGGTCGTTGGCCCGATGGGGCGCAAGTCGCGGCACAAGGCGGAAGACATTCGCGCTTACGATTTTCGCCAGCCGGCGTTTCTTGCGCCAACGGAATTGCGCAAGCTGCGCCAGCGCCACGACGACTTTGCCCGCTCGCTGTCGGCCCGCCTCTCGATGTATCTGCGGCTCGAAGTGTCGCTGGAGGTCACGAAGCTACAAACGGTTCGCTACCAGGATTTCACGGCGAGCCTCGGCACACCGACGCATCTCACGCTGTTCAAAGCCGAGCCGCTTAAGGGCATTTGCCTGTTGGATATTCCGCCGCGCCTGGGATTGACGATGGTCGATCGCCTGCTCGGCGGTCCCGGCAGCGTATCCACGGCGGACCGCGACTTGACCGAGATCGAAACAGCATTGCTCGATCAAGCGGTCCAGATCGTGTTGAACGAATGGTGCCGTCACTGGCAATCGTTCGAGGACCTGCGCCTCGGTCTGCTGGGCCACGAGAGCAACGGAAAATTTCTGCAAACCGCGCCGCACGACACGATGATGATCTGCATTTCGATGGAGACGCACATCGGCGACTGCGTGGCACAGATGCAAATGGCGTTTCCGCACTACGCGCTGGAACCGATCGTGAAACATCTCACCGCGGCCAGCGCGACGGAGAAGGCGGATGTCAAAGCGCCGGCCATTCCGCCGGCTCGTTGGAATTCGGAGCTGGATCGCATGCCCGTCAGCGTGAGCGCGCAGTGGGACGGACTTCAAATGACTGCGCGCGAACTGGTGGCGCTCAAGCCCGGTGACGTGCTGATGCTCGATCCTCAAGTGACGCAACAAGTCCAGGTCCACGTGGCGTCCGCTCCGAAATACAAAGCGCGGCTCGGCACGCGCGGCGGGAATTGGGCCGTGGAATTGACTCAACCTTTGACCAACTGATCTGATGAACCCGCAACCTGCCAATCTCGAAGTCCTGCTCGACGTGCCCGTCAATCTCTCCGTCGAACTCGGCGCCTGCCAGATGCCGATGCGCGACGTGCTGCAACTTCAAGTCGGCTCCGTCGTGCAGTTGGAGAAGCTTGCCGACACGCCGGTGGATTTGCTCGTGAACCGCAAGCTCGTCGCGCGCGGCCAAGTGGTGGTGATCGACGATCGCTTCGGTTTGAAAGTTCTCGAACTCGTCAACGGTGGTGGGAAGTGAGTGTGGTCGAACAGGCGGGTAGGGCGCGCCGTTTCGCGCGCGCCGCTTTGGTTTGCAGTCGATTCTCGAACGGCGCGCGCGGAGCGGCGCGCCCTACCTGCGTTTCGGTCTTCGTTGCCGTCCTGCTACTCCTTCCATCCACCGCGTGCCTGGCCGCCACCAATGCTGTAGTCCTCACCGGCTATTCAGCGCCCGACGTTGGCGGCTCGTTCGTGCGGATGCTCGCGGGACTCGCTTTCGTGCTCGCTCTGTTCTTTGGCGGCGTCTGGGTTTTCAAGAACTGGCAGCGTGTGTCGCGCGTGCGCAGCAACAGCAAGCTCAACATCATGGAAGCGCGCTCCCTGGGACCGCGCCAGGCGATCTACGTCGTGGGCTACAATGAGCAACGTTTTCTTGTGGCGGCGTCACCGGCGGGAATTTCACTCGTGAGCGCGTTGCCTGAAGCGGCAACGGGAACTCAAAGCGAGGTCATCGTCTCAAATGGCGCCTCTCCGTTCGCGCAAGTCCTGCAAAGCGTTCTGGGAAGAAAATGAATCTCCGACATCAATCACGTTCGTGGATGCTGCTCGTGGGATTGCTCCTGGTGCTCGCCGCGTTTTCCGCGCCAGCTCAGAGCACGAACAATTTCTCCGCGCAAGTCGGTCCGCTCCAGCTCTCGCTGAACAACGGCAACAGCAACAACGGCCAGCCGCAGGACGTGGACATGGGCATCAAGGTCCTGTTCGGCATCACGCTGCTCACGCTCGCGCCGTCGATCATTCTGCTGATGACCTGCTTTACGCGGATCGTCATCGTGCTTTCCTTCGTGCGCACGGCGCTGTCGCTGCAAGGCGCGCCGGCGAACCAAATTCTCATCGGCCTGTCGCTGTTCATGACGTTCTTCATCATGGAGCCGGTCTGGAGCCAGATTCAGCGCGACGCCATCACGCCTTACGAGGCGAAGCAAATCACCAGCAAGGAAGCGCTCGATAACGCCGCCGGACATTTGCGGACGTTCATGCTCAAGCAAGCGCGACCGAAGGACGTGGAACTCTTCGCCGGACTCGCGAAGTTGCAGCCAACCTCGCCCGATCAATTGCCGCTCAAAGTGGTGATTCCCGGATTCATCATCAGCGAACTGCGCACGGCGTTCCAAATGGGCTTCCTTCTGTTCGTGCCGTTCATCCTCATCGACCTCGTCGTCGCGACGGTGCTGATGAGCATGGGCATGATGATGATGCCGCCGATGACGATCTCCATGCCGTTGAAGATTCTCCTGTTTGTCCTCGTGGACGGCTGGGGCCTGGTGGTGCGTTCGTTAATCCGCAGTTTTGGAATGTGATTTATGACCCCTGAACTCGCCGTCGAACTCTTAAAAACTCTCGTCATGCAAGCCGTGTCGCTCGCCCTGCCGTTCCTCGGCGCGGCGATGGTGATTGGCCTGCTGGTCAGCCTCTTCCAAGCCGTCACGACCATCCATGAACAGACGCTCACGTTTGTACCCAAGGCGCTTGGCGTCATCGGGATGCTCTTGATCCTCATGCCGTGGCTGGTGCGCTCGACGGTGGAATTCACCGCGAGCGTGTTCGAAAAGATTCCGCAGATGGCGCAGTGAGCATCTCATGGAGCTGGAACTCCAAAGTTGGATGTATGCGTTCGTGCGGGCCGGCGCGTTTCTGCTGGTGCTGCCGGTGTTTTCCGCGGCGAGCGTTCCCGTGATCGTCCGTATCGCGCTGGCCGCGATGATTGGATTTCTCGCCGCGCCAGGACTGCAACCCGTGGCGGCGCTCCCCGGCTTCTTCAGCTCGCTCGGTCGGCTCCTGACTGAAGCGTTCATCGGACTCGCCCTCGGTTTCACCGCGCGATTGGTTTTCGGCGCGTTCGAAGTCGGCGGCCAACTCATCAGCGCCGAACTCGGACTGAATATGAGTTCCGTGCTGAACCCCATCAGCACGGCGCCGACGCAAGCGCCGGGCATGATGCTCTTCCTCCTCGCTACCGTGCTGATGTTCACCCTCGATCTCCACCATTGGCTGCTTGCCGGATTCATCAAGAGCTACGAGGTGCTGCCCGTCGGCGGCGCGCGCCTGCACGAAGCCGTGCTCGAACACGTGGTCAAACAAACGGGCAACATGTTCGTGATCGCGATTCAAATGGCGGCGCCAATCATGGCCGTGTCGTTCGTCGTCATCCTGGTTTTCTCCGTGC
>DATHKK010000668.1:0-2162 GCA_035489355.1 Candidatus Limnocylindria bacterium | reverse complement strand
CACGCGCGCAGCAGCAATTTTTGCCTGCAACTTCGCCCTCGCCAGCGCGGGCAATAGAAGCGCGGCCAGAATCGCAATGATGGAAATGACGACGAGCAATTCGATCAGCGTGAAGGCCCGGCGGACGACATCGCGCCGCGCGGTGCAGCGGTGATTCAGATTCGCACGCGGCGCGAAGGGGAGTTTCATCCCCCGCGGTGGCGGCGAGTTTTGCACCACGAGCGGCTTCGTCCAGTCCTCGTCCGTCCACTCGACGGGCAAGTTAAAAACAGCCGGCAACTTTTTGGACATCGTTTTCATTTTAATTCTTCCAGTTCCCCACAACGTTGGTTCTCCCCTTCACGACGATTTCCACCCACAGATCGAAAGAGTCGGGATTGTGAACGGCGTCGGGCCCGACGCGATAATTCCACACGGCGGGTTGACCATCCGGGCCATCCACCGGCACGACAAGAGAGGCGGTGTTTGGCGCCACGGCGCCTGCGCGATACTGATCAGGATGAAGATCTTTCAGGACACGCTTCAAGGCCATGCGATCCTCGTTGTCGGCGCTAATGCTCACGGCGTTGATGACGCCGTTGGTCCCAAAAGCGGTGAGTAGCAGACTTTGGCGAATACTTCCGAACGGAGTTTCATAAAGCGGATCGGGATCGTTGTTCCGGGTGGCTCCCGCCAACTCATACAGCAGCGTGTTCCGGTCGGGAGCTAAATTTGGATTCTGCGGCGGATACACTCCAACCTTTGCCTTATAGCCTTCAATCAACGTCACCAACTTGGCCAATTCCACCTGCACGCGCTTCTGCTTCTTGTTTGTCCCCGCCACACCCGCGAGACCGACAACCAGCCCGGCGACCATGGCGATAATCGCAATCACCACCAGCAATTCGATCAGCGTGAAGGCACTCGTCCGTTTGGCGCGCAAAGCTCTCATGTCAGTGCAAGTTTCGGTTTTCATTCGGCCGGAAATTCAATCCGCGCAGTTCTTCTTCCATGCGCTCGCTCAGCCACTGCTTGATCATGCTCTGGTAATTCAAGTAGCGGGAGCGCGCGAGGCGCTTGATGCGCGCGAGCATTCTGGGATCGATGCGGAGCGTAATGGTCACCGACTCGGAAAGCTCCGTGCCCACCGCCACCGCCGACTCCATGAGCCGCAGGTCGGGACGGTTCTCGGCCCAAAAGCTCGCCTCCGCCTGCTCGTTGTCGAACAGCGGCACTTCGTCCCAATTGGAAAAGGTATTCATGTCTGTCCCAGGGTTTGGTCCACCTTGCGTTGATAAAAGAATTTCTCTTCCGCCTCTAAAGTCCGTGCATGGACGACGCGGAAGGTCTTGCCGTTGGTGCGATAAACACTGAACACACCCGCGCCGCTGGAAGACAGCCCCAGATTGACGTAGCGGGCCTGAACGGAAAACCGCGAAGAGCTGGGCAACAGCCGGACGGCAAAGGGATCTTCAAAAGACTCTTCGATGTCCTTGAGGGACAGGGATTGGTTCAAATTAAAGGGCGGATTGTTCCAGTCGAAATCCATACGATGTAATTCAATCGGCCATGCTTTGTATGCACAATGTATTTACGCGGCGAGTTGCATTACGTCAACGGGGATTTCGTGGAACTGCGAAAAATCTTCGCGCGCCGGCGATGAATCAGCCAACGGCAATTGGACGCTTTTCATTTCCGACATCGAGTACGGCGGCACCAGCGTCCTGAACAGTTGGAGTTTGGAAATCATGGCCGTGCCGGAGCCGACCAATGTTGCTTTCGTCCTTTTCTTCAGCATCGTGATCGGTTGGAGCGCCTGGCGTTCACGTTGGCTTGGAAAGCTTTGGCATCGAAGGGAACCTCATGTGCCGCGTTGGAGCTTTGGTAACTGCTCACAACCCCGCCTTCTTGAACCGGCTCTTCACTTCCTTCAAATGGAAGTCGAGTGAACAGAGCTTCTCCAGTTCGTACGCCGTCAGATGTTTCGATACCGCTGGATCACACTGAAGTTGTTTTACGAAGTCCGCATCGTCGCGGCCCGCGTGCTTCGTTTCCCACGTCTTCATCGCGTTGCGTTGCACGACATCGTAGGCCTCTTCGCGCGTCATCCCTTTGCGAATGAGCGCCAGCAGCACGGTCTGTGAATTCCACATGCCTAGCGACAAGCCCAGGTTCTTCTTCAT
>DATHKK010000667.1:0-3247 GCA_035489355.1 Candidatus Limnocylindria bacterium | reverse complement strand
GTCCTCGGCGCGAACCATTCCGAGCAAGCGGTCGCCGTCGAAGCACTCGCGCCCGGAATGCGCCTGCTCGTGAAGCCGGGCGATCAATTTCCCGTGGATGCTGAACTCGTTTCCGGCGGCACTGCGGCCGATGAATCCAATCTCACTGGCGAATCCACGCCCGTGGACAAGCGCATCGGCGACACACTTTTCGCGGGCACGATCAATTTGTGGGGCGCGGTCGAAGCCGAAGTGCTGCGGCCCGCGAGCCAGAGCGCGCTGCAAAAGATTATTCGGCTCATCAAAGAAGCGCAGCACCTCAAAGCGCCTTCGCAACGGTTCACCGACCGGTTCGGCAGCAATTACACCTATGCGATTCTCTCGCTGACCGTCGCGATGTTCTTCGTCTGGTGGCTTGCGTTCAAGTTGCCTCCGTTCACGAGCACCGTGGAAACGCACAGCGCCTTCTACAAAGCCATGACGTTGCTCGTCGTCGCGTCGCCGTGCGCGCTCGTGCTGTCGATTCCTTCCGCCGTGCTCGCCGCGATCGCGAGTGGCGCGCGGCGCGGCATTCTGTTTCGCGGTGGCGCGGCGGTGGAAAATCTCGCCCAGACGCAAGTGGTGGCGATGGACAAAACCGGCACGCTCACCACCGGCGAGTTGCGCGTGGAGAGCGTCGAAAGTTTTCCGCCGGGACGCGAGCGCGAGGTCACACAACTCGCCTACTCCATCGAACGCCTTTCCACTCACCCGCTCGCTCGCGCCATCACGCGTTACGGAAAAGGGCAGGGGATAACTGCGCTGGCGCTCGACAAATTTGAATCCATTACCGGCCAGGGGCTGCGCGCCGAGTCGGTCGGGCGCGACATTTTTCTGGGGCGTCGCGAATGGATCGAGCAACAGATTTGCCGAAACCAACCACGGGATCACAGGGCAGCTTCGTTCTCTCCGTTTCCTTCTGCTCAAATTCTCAACTTCTCCGAAGTCTGGATCGCCCACGGCGATCTGCTCGGCCGCATCACGCTCCGCGACGACATCCGCCCGCACGCGCGCGCGGTCATCGATGAATTGCGCGCCCGCGGTTTGCACACCGTGGTGCTCACCGGCGATCGCCGCGCCGCCGCGGAGCATTTGAAAACTCAACTGGCCGTGGATGACGTGCGCGCCGAATTGAAGCCCGAGCAAAAAGTCGCCGCCATCCGCGAGTTCATCGAGCGCAACCAACGCGTGGCGATGATCGGCGACGGCGTGAACGATGCGCCCAGTCTCGCCGCCGCGGACATCGGTATCGCGATGGGCGCGCGCGGCTCCGATGCGGCGCTGGAGCAAGCGGAAGTGGTGTTGATGCACGACCGACTGGAAAACTTTCTCGGGGCGTTGCAACTGAGTTGCCGCGCCCGCGCCATCATTCGCCAGAACCTCGTCATCTCGCTTGGCACCGTCGCTGTGCTCGTGACCTGCGCGATACTCGGAACAATTCCGCTGACGATTGGCGTGGTTGGGCATGAAGGCAGCACGGTCATCGTAGTGCTGAACAGTTTGCGGTTGTTACTGCGCGGAAAAAGTTTCTTGATCGGTCCGCACCGAGACATCCAACGTCGTTAGACAGGCATGAGGCTCATCTGGCACAAGGCCATGCCAGTTACAAACTGGCAGCACGCTCAAGCCATGAGTTCCGCCCGCCAGCGTTCTTTCACAATGACGATTCTAGCGTCCGCGCGCGGGGCGGGCAGAGGTGCGTTGCCTCCCTGCCAGACGATGATTGCGTCTGCCGCATCCTCCGCGAAACCTTGTTCCTCTGGCGTATAGGGCAGCATTTGAGCATAGCGCCGGGTCAACAGAGGTGAGGCGTCGAAGCAGTCGCCGGAAGCAGGATTGCAGTAAACGACGTAGATGCTGCGTTGCGCGTCGGCGGCCAGCGCGGCTTCCACGCCTTCCACCACTTCGAGCATCAACTCGCGATCGAATGAATTGTAAATGAACAGGACCACGTCGCCCTCCGGCATCGGGTAAGCCGTGGCATCGCCAACCTCGACGCGCACCGGCGTGCGGCCCGGATAACGCGTCCCGATAATGGCCGCGTTTTTTCGCGCGACCTCGGCGAGCGGTGGCGACAATTCGACCCCCACGATGTCCCGGAAGGGGAACTCGGAGGCGACGAGCATGGGCCGGCCTTTGCCGCAACCGAGGTCGATGAACGTGCAGTGTTTCAGCCGAGGCAGCGTGGCCAGCACGGTGCGCAGCACACTCGGTTGCGCACCGGCATAGGGACTGCCGTGATCTTCCGCGGGATGGCCGGTGAGAATGTCGTCTCCACTGAGGAATCCGCTGGTGTCGGTGCCGTGAAGGCGATCGAAGGGATGCTTTCTGTCCCAGTTGCTGCCATAGAGCACGCGCGAGCCGGGCAAGATCGAAAGCACGCGCTTGACGCCAGGGCTATGGACAACTGGAGAAATCAACGGCGCGTCTCCGAACACCCTGAGGTAATGCTTCAACGTGGACTTGAGCAATTTAACCGGAAACCGGATGAAGGATTGAATGCTGGCTCGTTGAACACCCCTCCGACTTCGCGGCTCGCGGCCGGACAGTGGACGATCCCCCAGTTCGGTAGCGAGCAGCGCGAGTGCTAACGCGGCGAAGACAAACACCGGGAAACACAAACGCCTTTGCCGCGCCTCATACTTAATGGTCATTTTACGCTGCACAAAAATTGCGCCCGATCCGTCCGCAGATTTTCCTCCCATGCCCGCAAAAGTTTATCTCTTCGCCATTTGTGTCAAGCTGACACCGCTTTCGCGTGGATTGGTAAGGCGCGTCGCTCCGCGCGCGCCGCGAAGGCAGAGGAACGTGTCGTCTAGCGCACCGTCAGATACGCGCCCCAGCTTGTGGTGGTCCCGCCCATGCCATTCACGACACAATAATAATTTCCCTGGTCGATGGCCTGCACCTTTCTGAGCAACAGCCTCTTGGAGATAGCGCCGGGAATAATGCTGCCATTCTTGTACCATTGGAACGTCTCCGGCGGCCCCGCGTTTGGCTGTACGCCCACAGAGAACGTGGCACTCGATCCGGTCTTCGCCTCGCGGTGCAGCGGTTGCGGGCGCAAGACCGGCGGACCGACGACTGTCAGCCGTGCCCGCCGGCTCGTGATTCCCACGGCAGCATTCGTCACGGCAAACCAGTAAATACTATTCAAACCCGCTGGAAGGGCCGCACGAGATTCCGCCGAGCACCGGTTATATCACGGACCAGCCCACGCTCCAGATGA
>DATHKK010000666.1:0-5066 GCA_035489355.1 Candidatus Limnocylindria bacterium | reverse complement strand
GTTCCAGCTTTTCGCCGCGTGCGAGATGCGCCGCCACCGCCGCCGAGAAAGTGCAACCGGTCCCGTGTGTCTTCACCCCTTGCACGCGTGGGCTGCTCAACAGCAACTCAGTTTTCCCATCAAAGAAAATGTCGATGGCTTCATCCGTGTTCGTCAGGTGCCCTCCTTTGACGAGTGCCGCGCAACCGAACCGCTGATGGAATTCACGGGCTGCAACGCGCAAGTCCTCCGCTTCACGAATCGAGACGCCGAGCAACGCTTCTACCTCGGGGACGTTGGGTGTAATGAGCGTGGCAAGCGGAAACAATTTTCGCGTGAGCGCCTCCGTCGCATCCTTTTTCAACAAGCGAGCACCGCTCGTCGCAATCATTACCGGGTCAACGACCAGCGGGCATCGGCTCTTCCGAAAAGCGTGCGCCACTTCAGAAATAATCTGCGCCGAGAACAACATGCCGGTCTTGGCCGCGCGGGGCGGCAGCTCGTCGAACACGGCCTCGATTTGGCGGTGCACCATCCGGGCCGAGCACGCTTCGATGCCGAGCACGCGCCTGGGATTCTGCGCGGTGATGCAAGTGATGGCGCTCGTTCCATGCACGCCGAGCGCGGCGAATGTCTTCAAATCCGCTTGGACGCCCGCGCCCCCGCCGCTGTCGGAGCCGGCGATGGTCAGCGCGATGGGAATTTCCTTTCGCTTTCGCACGCGCAGATTGAACCACGGATGAACATGGATGCACACGGATTCTGCCGCGTGACAAGAAACTGCCTTTCGCCGGCGTATCCGCGCCCGGACTCGCGGAACCTTGAGAACGACGCCCGGATTGAATTCCGCGCCGCGCCTGTTACCGTCCGCGCGCAGTTCGGCCCCGTAGCTCAAATGGATAGAGCAGCGGTTTCCTAAACCGTTGATCCCGGTTCAATTCCGGGCGGGGCTACCAATGGCAAAGCAGTTCCCGGCAGCGTTTGAACGGCAGTGACTCGCGACCGTTTTCTTGTGGGCCATTTCTCGCTCAGAACTTTCACATCTCGTAACCCCAGTCTCCGGGAGACAGACGGAGCGGCCCTTCCGTGATTGTAGTTTTCCCGGTTTTCCACCGTACTTTTACGAATTTTTCGGCGCGTAGGATTGCGCGCCCTCACAGGATTGATTCCGCTCCCCGCTTGGCGCGGAATGTTGCTGTGGCAACAGGAGTCCCTACGCACATGCCAGAAGGCTTGTCTCGACGTGCCCGAATCGCGCATCCCGTTCGGCGTCATCGCGCGCCGCGAACTCGCTCCCTGGCCATTCACGAAGCCGGCGCGCACTCCTTGCGCTCGACGTTTCCCATTTGGGTGCTGATGCTCTTCGCGTTGTTTTGCGCGCTTCATGCCGCTTGGGGCGCGAACAGTCCGCCGGTCGCGAACAGCAACACTTACACGGCAACCCAGAACGTCGAGCGCACGGTCGCGGCTCCAGGTGTGCTTGGCAACGATACGGACCCAAACTCGGGCACGGTCTTGCGCGCGTATCTCGTCGCGCCTCCCACCAACGGATCAGTAACGCTGAACACCAACGGTAGTTTCGTTTACATGCCGCAGACGGATTACACCGGCAAGGATGCATTCACGTATCGAGCGAGCGACGGCAGTCTTACGTCAGGCGTGGCGACGGTGACGCTGACGGTGCTGCCCACGCCAGTGGCGATCGTCACGCCGCCGAAAAACCAGACGAACTGTATCGGCGATACCGCCATCTTCAGCGTCACGGCCACCGGAGAGCAGGTGACGTATCAATGGCTCAAGGGCACGACGATTCTCGCCAACCAAACGAACAGCACTCTGATGCTGGCCAATATCACGACGGCGGCAGCCGGCGCCTACAGCGTCCGCGTGACGAACGCGGCCAATGGATTCACGAACAACGCGACCCTGACCGTGAACACGCCGGTGAATCCTCCGGCGCTCACGAACCTGACGCGCTTCGTCGGTTCCATCGCGATCTTCCACACCGCGACGAATGGCACAGGGCCGGTTACGGTTTCATGGCTGAAAGATGGCGAAGTTATTCCCGGCAAGACCAACACGAGTCTGGTGTTGAACAGCCTTCTGGTGAGCGACTCCGGCACGTACAGCGCGGTCGTGAAGGGCGCCTGCGGCCCCGTGACGAACAGCGCCACGCTGCTCGTCGCACCGTGTTTCTCCGCCGTGGACGTAATGCTCGTCATCGACTATTCCGCCTCCATGCTGGGCCAGCCTTACACTGATGCCCGCACGGCTTGCACCAACTTCGTGCGCAATCTCCAGCTTGGCCCGACCAACGACATGGCTGGCTTTGTTATCTTCAATCGGACCTCGTCGTTGCGGCAGCCACTCACCAATAACCAGAGCGTGCTGGAGCAGACCATCAGCGCGTTCCCGTCCGCCACGGGTGGAACGTGCATCAGTTGCGGACTCACGAATGGCCAGGCCGCGCTCTATTCTCCCCGTCATCGTTCGAACGCGCTGCCGGTGCTGGTCCTCATGTCGGACGGCTTGCCCAAAGCCGAGGACGGCGACTCTCCCAGCAGTGTTTTGAATTACGCGCAACAGGCGAAGAATGCCGGCACGCGAGTTTTCACCGTGGGCTTGGGTGCCGTGGATTTTTCGCTGATGGCCGCGGCCGCCTCTTCCACCAATGATTTTTTCTACACCACGAACTCATCGCAACTCGGCTCGTTGTTCGATGCCATTTCCACGATCATTTGTCGTCCGCCGACGAATATTTTTGGGCCGTCGAATGTTGTTGTCTGCGCGGGAACGCCGGTGGACTTACACGTGACGGCGAGCGGTTGCGACTCCTTCACTTATCAATGGCGCAAGGACGGCGACACGCTGCCGGGTCAGACCAATCACACCATTTCCTTTCCCATTACAGCGGCTGCCGACGCCGGTCTTTATTCCGTAGTCGTGTCGAGCGCCTGCCGCATCGTCACGAACAGCGCGAGTCTCGTGGTCAACACACCGGCGCAGATCGTTTCGTCGGTCGAGAATCAGATTGGTTTCGTCGGGAGCAACGTGACGTTCAGCGTCTCGGCGAGCGGCACGGCGCTCAGTTACGAATGGAGTTACGACGGCGCGGTGGTTGGCACCAACAGCACGCTGACCTTGAACAACCTCATGACGAACCAGGCCGGCACGTATTGCGTGACGGTGACCGGCGGCGTGTGCGGCGGCCCGGTGACGAACTGCGCCGCGCTGACATTTCAGAACCGCGCTCCGCTGGCAAACGACGACAGTTACATCACGAGTGAAGACACAACGCTCAACATCGGCGCACCCGGCGTGCTCGTGAACGACAGTGATCCGGACGGCGATATGTTGGGAGCGATCTTCGTGACGCAGCCCGCGCACGGCATCGTTACGTTGAATGGCGGCGGCGATTTTAGTTATACGCCGAGTTTGAATTACAACGGCCTGGACTCGTTCACTTACCGCGCCAGCGACGGAACGCTCACCTCGCCGGCGGCGACTGTGAACATCACCGTGACGCCATTGAACGATGTGCCGGTGGCGAACAATGACGCTTACACGATGACGGCGGACACGGTGTTAACTATCGCCGCGCCAGGCATTCTCGCGAACGATACGGACGTCGAGAACTATCCGCTCAGTGTGATTTTCGAAAGTGGTCCCACCCACGGCACGCTCACTTTGAGCGCGTCCGGTTCGTTCCTTTACACGCCGAACTCCAATTACAGCGGTAGCGACAGTTTCACGTATCGCGCCAGCGATGGCGGCGCTGCGAGCGGCGTCGCTACCGTTACGATCACGATTCAACCGGTGCCAATTGTCATCGTCGCCCCGCCGATCCATCGCACCAATTGTCCGGGCGAGACGGCGACGTTCTCCGTGACGGCGACGGGCACGGCGCTCACTTACCAATGGCTCTTCGGCAGTGAAGTGCTGGCGAGCCGGACGAACAGCACGCTCGTGCTGCCCAATGTGAACGCAACCAATGCGGGCAATTATTGTGTGATCGTTCGCGGCGCGGCGGGCGGTCCGGTGACGCACTGCGCAATGCTCGTGGTGAATGAAAACGTGATCGTCGTGACGCCGCCCGCGGACCAGATCGTTTGTGAAAACGCGCTGGCTCAATTCACCGTGAACGCGACCGGTACCGCGCTGGCCTACCAGTGGTATTTCGGCGCGACCGCGTTGACGAATGAAACGGCCAGCACGCTGACCCTGAGCAACGTGAGTCTCAGCGCGGTGGGCACTTACGTCGTGGTCGTCAGCGGCATTTGCGGAACACCCGTGACGAACAGCGCGACGTTGATGGTGAACCAGAATGTCGTGGTGGTGACCGCGCCCACGAATCGGGTAAGTTTCGTCAGCAGCAATGTGACGTTCGAGGTCGTGGCGATTGGAACCGATCTCAGTTATCAGTGTATTTTCAACGGCACGCTCATCGGGACGAACAGCACGCTGACGCTGAACAATCTGGCGACGAATCAGGCCGGAGTTTATTGCGTGAATGTCAGCGGCATTTGCGGCAGCCCGGTCACGAATTGCGCCACGCTCATCATCGAGAACCGTCCGCCTATCGCGAGTGACGACGCTTACACGATGAACGAAGACACGGTGCTCACCATTGCCGCGCCCGGTGTGCTGGTGAATGACAGCGACATCGACGGCGACACGCTGACGGCGGTGCTGGTCACAGGCCCGGCGCACGGCACGCTGAATTTCAATGGCAACGGCGCTTTCGTTTACACGCCGAGCTTGAGCTACACGGGCGTGGACGCTTTCACCTATTTCGTCAACGACACGAAGCTGACTTCAGCGGCGGCCACGGTGCTCATCACGGTCCTTCCGCTGAATGACATTCCGCTCGCAAGTGACGATGCGTTCACGACGACGGAAGACAATACGTTGAGGACGGTGGTGCCTGGCATCCTCGGGAACGACAGCGATGTGGATGGCGACACGCTGTCGTCGCTGCTCGTGGCAAATGTTGCCCACGGCACGCTGAGCCTTTTTTCCAACGGCGCCTTCATCTACACGCCGAGTTTGAGCTACACCGGCATCGACACGTTCACGTATCGGGCCAC
>DATHKK010000665.1:0-2556 GCA_035489355.1 Candidatus Limnocylindria bacterium | reverse complement strand
CCCATGGCCATTGCGGCGGTCGAGCCTAATTGCGACGTCTGGTTCTTCACTGGACGCAGCAGCCTCAAGGTCCATGAGATTCAAGACGACCAATCCGTGCTCGTCGCCTGTCAGGACGAACACCAGCGTTACATTTCACTGTTAGGCCGCGCCGAACTGGTCGCCGAACGTCCGAAGACCCGCCAGCTTTGGAACGATTCGTACAAGATGTGGTTTCCTCAAGGTCTCGGCGATCCTGACCTGCTGCTGATCTGCATTCACGCCAGCGAGGCGGAGTATTGGGACAATCGCGGCGTGAAGGGCGTGCGCTATCTTTTCCAAACCGCCGGGACACGAGCGCGCGCGACGCGGCCGGCGAGCCAGGAAGGCGAACAGCGCGGAAAGGTGAATCGGTAGAGAAGTCGATGTTTCTGATGGTCCTTCGGGTGCATCCGCGCAGGTGGCGGCAACGTGCTGCCTGTTTGCAACCGGCAGTCGGGTTCCATCCAGCGCAGAGCGGTAAATTCCAAACACCAACTCAAGACCAAACCAAGTCCGGGCGCCATCTTTGGTAGTTTGGTAGTTTGGTAGTTTGTTGGTGTTAGTGTTTGGTTTTTTTGCAAGAGTTCCATCCATTCCAACGCGGAGAGAAAAAGATTCACGCGTTCCGAGCTTCGCGCGCTTCTGCCAGTTAAAAACTGGCAGCACGTTGCGCCCGCTCCTTCGCGAACGAAAAAAGCTGCGCGATTGACAATGCGGATGGCCGGTTCAGGCTCGCCTCACGATGAATGCAATCCACCCAGTGCATCGTGGCTTTACGCTCATCGAACTGCTTGTCTCCCTCGCCATTCTCGCGGTCCTCGCATCGCTGCTTCTTTCTTCGCTCGCCCGCGCCAAGGAATGCGCGCGCCGCATCCAGTGCGTCAGCCATCTCAAACAGATCGGCATCGCGGCGAAAATGTTCGCGCTGGACCATGACAGCAAGCAGCCGTGGCACACCCGCCCGGCGGAGGGTGGAACTTACGGATCATCCGCGGCCACCGCGTGGCGGAACTTCAGCGCCATCTCGAACGAGTTGCTCACGCCGCTCGTACTCGTTTGCCCGAGCGACAAGGCGACGAAGCAACTCGCGGGGACGTGGCCGGAATTCATGTCGGCGCCGTATCGGAGCAACGCCGTCAGCTTTTTCGTGGGCCTGGATGGTTTCGAGCAATTGCCCACCGCCATATTGGCGGGCGACCGCAATATCCGGGGCGGCAAATCCGACAAGTGCGGCAGTGTCGCGAACGCCGGCGTGGCAGCGAGCGAGTTCGTCGCGGGCAACACGTCGATCGGTTGGGTGAATGGCGCGCATGGAACCAGTGGCAATCTCGGCCTGACCGATGGCAGCGTGAGCCGGGCGAACAAGCGTGAGTTTCAGGACATTGCCGACGCGAGCTATCGCTACCTGACGAACGGGACGATTCGCACCACCACCGGCACGCGGCCGAGCAATCATCTCCTGGCGCCGCGCTCGTAAATTGCCTCAGATCTTCTTTGGCTCGGGCACGTCGATGCCAAGCGCATCGGCTAAATCAATTTCGTGTTCCTGCTCCTGCTGGATAATTTTCCGCAGCGTTTCGCTGAGCGCGAATTCTCCCATCGCTTCCGCTTGGCGAATGCGGATGCGGTAGTGCGCGACTGTCTCGCGTTCGTTTTCCAGATCGAATCGCAATAGGTCTTCCGGTTTGTCGGACAGCTTGACCGGCTTCGGGACGACGACAGGCGTGCCGCCGAGGTAATCGATTTGCTTCGCGATCTGAAGCGCATGGCTGAGTTCTTCGCCCGCGTGCTTTTCCAATTCGCGCGCGATGTCCGTGTAGGCCGCACCCTTCATGATTTGGCTGTAAACCACGTAAGCGATGATGGCCTGATATTCGCGCGCCAGATCTTCGTTGAGCAACGCAACCATTTTTTCGCGAGTGATGTTGTCCTTTTGTTCCATAATCCCCTCCTTGTTCCCTTGTTGAAAACCGTGGAGCAACAGTGAGGTAAGCCGCGCGGAAGTCAAATCACGGCGGACGGTCGCGAATCACGCGGCCAGTGGAAGGGCCGAGAGAACATTGCGAAACTCGGCGACCGAGAACGGCTTGGACAGGCAAACTTTGCGATGCTCCTTGAGGAACGCTTCCACCTGACGATTGATCACGTCGCCCGTCATGAAGACGAAACGCTCCGCGCAAGGCGGATCTTCGTGCTGCACGCGCTCGAAAAGCTTTTGGCCGTTCATGCCGGGCATTTTCCAATCGCACAGCGCGAAGTCGTAATGTTGCTGACGCAACCGTCGCAGGGCGACAGCACCATCGTGAGCGGTGTCCACCTTGAAGCCGTCGGCCGTCAGCACTTCGGAAACGAAATCGAGAATGGCTTCCTCATCGTCGATGACGAGCACGCGCTTGCCGTTACCTTGCGCATTGCTGCCGGCGTGCACGAGGACTTCTTTGCTTTCCAGCGCGGCGGCACCCGCGGCGTGCGCGGGGAAATCAACAACGAACGTTGCACCCGTGCCAACCTTGCTTTCGACGCGGATGGTCCCGC